>JBDLWD010000364.1:0-6961 GCA_039804465.1 Verrucomicrobiota bacterium
TGCGCGCCGCGCGTCGAGGCCGCACTCTGGCTGGACGGAGCGCATGCCCCGGCCGCGAGGGCCTGCGTGGAAGGCGAGGCCTCCGCCGCGCTTCCCGAGGCCGTGGCCCGCGTGCTCTCAAATGCCGCCGCCCGAAACCGCCGCATCGCGGATCTGGATGCCGTCGCCTTTTGCGATGGCCCCGGCTCGGTGCTCGGCATCCGCCTCGCCGCCGCGACCCTCCGGGCCTGGCGAGCCGTCCGGACCGATTTAGCCCTTTACTCTTATCACAGCCTTCCCCTGCTGGCGGTCGCTTACCCCGGGCTCACCATCATCGCCGACGCGAGACGCGACACCTGGCACGCCGTGACAGCCGGTTCGCCGCATGCACTGAAACGCCTGCCATCTGCCGAACTGGCCGCGCTTGCCCCCTTGGCGACGCCCGAGTCCTTTCGGCGTTGGTCGGCCCTCCCCCCCGGGGTGGAACCGCTCCCGCTGCCTTGGTCCGCCACCGATTTGCTCGCGCAGGCGCCGGACTCGCCCTTCTTCGCCGAGGCGCCGGAACCCGAGGCCTTCCTGCACGACCAACCCTCCTACGCGGCCTGGACACCGCGGGTTCATCAAGCCCCGGCAGCCAGCTCCTCGCCATGAGCCGCCCCGCCAGCCTCCCCTACCGCTGCTGGGCCGAGATCGATCTCGCGGCCCTGGAGCGAAACTTGCGCCGCATCCGCGCCGCCCTGCCCCCGCACATGAAATACGTGG
The DNA here is from genome assembly GCA_039804465.1 of Verrucomicrobiota bacterium. Classification (GTDB taxonomy): domain Bacteria; phylum Verrucomicrobiota; class Verrucomicrobiia; order Opitutales; family Opitutaceae; genus IMCC26134_A. Next base: position 742 of record JBDLWD010000364.1, read on the forward strand.
CGGTGGTCAAGGCCGACGCCTACGGCCACGGCCTGCACCAAATCGCCGCGCGCCTCATGCACTCGGGCGCGGATCTCTTCGCGGTGGCCAACCTCGCCGAGGCGGCCGCGCTGCGCGAGATCGGCTCCGACTGGCCCATCCTTGTGCTCGGCGCGCTGTTGCCGGAGGAGATGCGCTTCGCCCCTGAGTATGACGTCACCGTCACGGTCTCGTCGGTCGACGAGGTTGAAAAACTCGACCGCGCCGCCGCCTCCGCACGACGCCACCTCGACGTTCACCTAAAGATAGACACCGGTATGGGCCGCCTCGGCGTGTGGCACGAGGAGGCCGGGCCCGTCTACCGCGCCCTGCGCTCGGCCGCCTACCTGCGCCTGGCGGGCGTGTTCACCCATTTTTCCAGCTCCGACGACGACCCCGCCTTCACCGCAGAACAACGCAGCCGTTTCCTTGCCGTGCTCGAACGCGACTGCGCAGATCTCGACCGCGAGCGCCTGCTCATCCACGCGGACAACAGCGCCGGGCTGGACACGATCGAGCAGGCCGGCCCGTTCAACGCCGTGCGCGTCGGCCTCCTTCAGTTTGGCATCCGCCCCGTCGCCAACTCCCTGCTCTCCGACGTGCAAGCCGAACCCGTCTTCAGCTTCCGCGCCCGCGTGGGCCTGGTGAAAAACCTGCCCGCCGGCACCGGCATCAGCTACGGGCGCACGCATATTTTAAAACGCGACTCGCGCGTCGCCATCCTCACCGCCGGCTACGGCGACGGCGTCCCCCGCGCCATCAGCAACCGCGGCCAGGTCCTCGTCCGCGGCCGGCGTTGCCCCATCCTCGGCCGCGTGACCATGGACCAAACTATCGTGGACGTCACGGATCTGCCCGAGGTCGTCGCAGGCGACGAGGCCGTGCTCGTCGGCCGGCAACAGGGGGCCGAGATACCGCTAGCGGAGTTCAGCCGCCTGGCCGACACAATCCCGTGGGAAACACTCTGCTCGGTAACCAAACGCGTGCCGCGCCTTTATAGAACCTCCCTAGGAGTCTGAATGCATCCCAGCCGTGGCGAGCGACGCCTGACCGAGCCCTGGCCCGCCCCGAGAGCCTGCCTCCCCGATAATCCGACGCACGGAAACCTCGCCATCGGTTGATACGTCTGCCTTGGTAACAAATCAGTAAGCCGTATGCCTACCCCTTCGCTTGACCCCCGCGAGGCTTGGAAACCCTTGCCCGCAGCCGCTTGGAATTCGGATCTGGCGCGACATCTCTTGCGCCGCGCCGGCTGGGCGGCCCGACCGGACGAAGTGGCCCGCGCGGTGAACGAAGGCCTGCCGGTGACCCTTAGGCGGCTTTTCCCCGATAACCCGCCTGCCCTGGAACGACCGGTCTACCTTATGAGGGCAGACGAGCGCATCCTCGAGCTGCAGCGGCTGAAGCGCTCCGCCCCCACAGTCGAGGACCGCCGAGCCTACGATCGCGAGGAAAACGCACTCGAGGCGGCTTCCGCATCGGAATTCGCGTTCAAGTGGCTTCAGGCCGCCACCGACCCCGCCCGCTCCGCATACGAAAAGTGGCTCTTGTTCCTTTCCGATGTCTACGTGGTATCCTTCGAAAAAGTCCGGCGCGCCGAGCTGATTTTCCGCCACTGGGATATTATACGCAGGAATGGGCTGGGGACCGCGCCGGAACTCGCCAAGGCCGTCTCAAGATCGCCGGCGATGATCAATTACCTCGATCTGAACCGCAGCTCGCGGCGCGCCCCCAACGAAAATTTCGCCCGTGAACTCTTCGAGCTATTCACGCTCGGCGAGGGCAACTACACCGAGGACGACATCAAACAGGCCGCGCGCGCATTCACCGGCTACCGCCACAACCGCGAGGGTTTCCGCCTTTCCGAGCGCGACCACGACAAGGCGGAAAAAAACATCTTTGGCCGCAAAGGCGCGTTTGATGGCGACGACGTGATCGACCTCGCCTACGCGCGGCCCGCGGCGGCCACCTTCCTGCCCAGGGAGATGGCCCGTTTCTATCTGAGCGACCAGCCCCTTTCCCACGAATTTTTCGCCCCCTTGGGCGATGCATGGCGCGCCTCGGGCTTCGACCTTCGCGAACTTTGCCTGCGCTTCTTCGGCTCCGTGGCCTTCTACCACCCGGACTTCCGCGCATCCTTCATCAAAAGTCCCGTCCACTACTATCTGGGCCTGGTGCAAGATCTCGGTCTGGACGTTATTCCGCTCGAGCGCACCACGCTCCAGCCTCTTCGCCAGATGGGCCAGCAGCTTTTCCGGCCGCCAAACGTGCGCGGCTGGGTGGGCGGCCGGCTCTGGGTGAACTCATCGACCCTGGCCGCCCGGCGCCAGCTCGCGCGGACGCTCTGCTCTCCCTTCGACGAGGAACGCCTGAACGCCGACGAGCGGCTGGAGATAGAGGTCGCGCGCGACGCCGGCCGCCGCCGCTTCACCGTCGACGCCGAGCGCATCCGCGCCTTCACCGCCCTGGGCCCGCGAGGCATCGCCGACCGCCTTTGCGACTTCTTCCTGCCGGGACGCGTGGACGACGGCTACCGGGCGGCTCTGGTCGACTATCTCGAGGCCGCGCCCGACGCCGCCGCCTTCGAGGACCGGGCCCGCCGCGCCGCAATCACCGTCCTGCAATCACCCGAGTATCAACTTTGCTGATACGCGACCCGCGTCCCTTTTACCTGTTTCAATCCCCCCGGACCCGATCTTGCCATGCACCCCATTCTTCCCTCCACCCGACGCGAATTCCTGCGCCTCGGCGCGAAAGGCGTAGGCCTCCTCGCCTTTTCCCGTTTCGCCCCCCAGTTTCTCGTCCAGAGCACGCTCGCCGCACCCCGCCCGGAAAAGGACCGGCGTATTCTCGTCCTTGTGCAGCTCGCCGGCGGCAACGACGGCCTGAACACCGTCGTTCCCTACGCGGACCCGGCCTACCATGCGCTCCGCCCCACCATCGCGCTGAAGGAAAAGGACGTCCTCCGGCTCGACGACCATCTCGGCCTCCACCCCTCCATGGCGCCCCTCCACGCCCTCCTCCAGGAGGGCCGCCTGGGCGTCGTCCAGAATGTCGGCTACCCCAACCCCAACCGCTCCCACTTCCGCTCGACCGAGATATGGGAGACGGCCTCGGCCTCCGATGAATCCCTCTCCTCCGGCTGGATCGGCCGCTATCTGGACAACGCCTGCGCCGGCGCCGGCGCCCCGGGCTTCGCGCGCGACAACGAACCCGACGCCATCCACGTGAGCGCCGAAGTTCCCCAGTCCTTTGGCGGCGGCGTTCCGCACAACACCTACGGCCTGTCGCTCGGCGCAAATGCCGGCCGCGACGATGTCGCCCTCCTGGAGCGCATAGCTTCCCGGCCCGACGCCGGCCTCGCCGCCCACGCCGGCCAGGATCACGACGAGACCGCCAACCACGCCTTTCTCCGCGCCACGCTCATGGACTCCCTCGTGGCGGAAAAGCGCATCCAGCGCATCATCGACGCCAACAAACCCGAGGCGGCCTACCCCTTCGGCAACTTCGCCCAATCCCTCCGCAACGTCGCCGGCCTGATAGCCGCCGGCCTCTCCACCCGCGTCTATTTCGTCAGTCTCGGCGGTTTTGACACCCACGCCGGCCAGCTCAACTCCCACGCAAATCTCCTCCGCCAGCTCTCGGACGGCCTCGCCGCCTTCCAAAAAGATCTCACCGCACGCGGCCTCGACGACCAAGTCCTCACCATGACCTTCTCCGAGTTCGGACGCCGTCCCAACGAGAACGAATCTGCCGGCACCGACCACGGCACCGCCGCGCCGCTCTTCGTCATGGGGCAAAAAATCACCGGTCCCCTCCACGGCACCGCGCCCAGCCTGAAACTGGAGAAAAACGCCGATCTTACCTTCTCCACCGACTTCCGCTCGGTCTATGCCACCGTCCTGGATCGCTGGCTGGAGACCCCGGCGGACGAAATCCTCGGCGCCCGTCACGAGCGCCTTGGCTTTCTCGCCTGAGCCTGCCGCCTCGAATCACGCTTCTTGACCAGCGGCATCAGGGTGTCGCCGGGCGCTTTTCGGAGCACCCCGCTTTCTTATTGAGACATCACCCTGAGTGCTTCGCCGCTCAGTTCGCTCGGGACGTGCCGCGCCACATCCCCGAGGGAAACGATTCCCACCAGCCGCTTGTCCCTGCCCAGCACCGGCAATCGCCTCACCTGCTTGCGCTCCATCATCTCCGCCGCGTCCTCCACCTCCTCGTCGGCGTAGATGCAGGTCACGCCTTCGGACATGACTTCCCTCACCGTCGTCCATCTCGGATCGCGGCACTCCGCCACGGAGCGCAGGGCGATGTCCCTGTCCGTCAGCATCCCGACCAGGCGCCCGTGCTCGCAGACGGGAAGCGCGCCCACGTCCATGTCGCGCATCAACGCCGCCGCCTCGACCAACCCGGATCCGACCTGCACGCAACGGACGCAAGAGCTCATGATGTCTTGGATTTTCATTCCAAAGAATAACGCGTCCGCGCCGCGCTCACCATAGGCCGCTCTCCCCTTTCACGACACCGGAAACCGCGCGGACAGCCCGCCCGCGTCTCGCTCTCCGGACCGGACCCCATCCCGGACTTGGAATAAGCAGGGTGCGCCCGCGCCGGTAAATCCGGTGGAGCGCAGGGTCGAAAGACGCGCGGCGAGGCGGGCGATTCTCCCCGCCAAGCCTCCATGCGCCGGTCCGATACCGGACCGGCCCGCGCGCCGCTAGTCTGACCGAGGACGCCATTCCTCGAAACCACCCATGATCCGGCACCGAAACCCGCCTCCTCCCTCCCTCTTTAGCGACGCCTCCCCGGCGGCCCTCGGTTCCGCCCCAAGGCAGGCGCGCCAGGCGGTCCGGAAAGGCCGATCGTGAACGTCGTAATCGTCTCCGAACCTGGCGTGGACGGCGTCTTTCGCTACGTCGAAGGCTCCGTTCACCATCTGCTTTCCTCCGGCGCGCGAGTGCACCTGGCCTATTCCGACGTCCGCGGTGGAGAACCGCTGCGACGCCTGGTCGAGCGGGTGGGGCGCGAGGGCGGCCGCACCCTGAATCTCCGCGTGGGCAACCGCCCCTGCCTGGGTGACGCGCGCGCCCTGCTCGCCCTTCGCGCCTTCGTGCGCGAGATCCGGCCCGACGTCGTGCACTGCCACAGCGCCAAGGCCGGCGTGCTCGCCCGCGCCCTGCCCCTGCTCGGCGTGCGTGACACGCCATTTTTGTATCAACCACACGCCTACATCGGCATGCGCCCGCGCCGCGGACGCCTCGACTTCGCCTACGACGCCCTGGAGCGCTTGCTCGGAAGCTGGAGCTTCACCGTCGCTTGCTCCTACGACGAGCAACGCTACGCGCTCCATCGCCTTCGCATACCGCCCGCCCGGTCGCGCACCGTCGCGAACGGCGTGGACACCGGGCGCTTCATCCCCGGCTCACAGGCAAGACGCGCGGAGCTTCGAACCGCCTTCGGCATCCCGGTGAAGGCGCTCGTGCTCGGCGCCATGTGCCGGTGCTCCCCGCAGAAAGATCCGCTCACGCTCTACCAAGCCTTCGCCGCGGTAGCCGCGCACGAGCCAGGGCTGGTCCTCTTCCATGTGGGCAGGGGCGAGCTCGACGAGGAGCTCGACGCCTTTGTCCGCCGCCATAACCTGCAGGACCGGGTCGCACGCCGTCCATACCTCGATACGCCGCAGGATTTTTACCAGGCGATCGACGGTTTTGCCCTCGCTTCCCGCTACGAAGGCTTGTCCCTCGCCCTGCTCGAGGCCTTGTCCGCGGACCTGCCGGTCATTCTTAGCGACGCCCCGGGCAATGGAGACCTGGCCCACCATCCGCTCTCCCATCTGTGGCGCGCGCCGGTGGGTGATGTGCGGGCCTTCGCCTCGGCCATCCGCAAATGGGCGGCGGATCGCTCCTCAAACACGGCGACTCCTTCCAACCACCGCGAAATCGCCTGCTCGCATTACGACCAGCGCCGCAGCTTCGACCGCATGCTCCACCTTTACGGTCGGCTACGGACGCCTCCCCCGCGGCCCATGCCCGTTACAACCTGCGCCCGGGCCTGAACGCCGCCTATCCGCCCCATGCCGTTCGCAGGAAAACTCCCGCCGCAGGTCCGGAGCCGCCCCCGCTCCTTCCGCGCCATGCGATCGCCTAAATTGCTCAAGCCAATGAAACCGCGCCCTGTCCCTCTCGCCTCCCAAGACGCCCGG
>JBDLWD010000365.1:0-4605 GCA_039804465.1 Verrucomicrobiota bacterium
CGAGCCACACGGACCAGCCGGCGCGGCGCATCAACGCGGCCTCGACGTAGTCGTGACTGAGGATGCGACCGCCAAAGGGCTCCACGCCGGGCAGTTCTGGCAGCGAGCAATGCTCGATGAAAGGAGCGACGCGGATGATGGCGTTGTGGCCCCAGTAGTTGCTCTCTCCCTGCTGCCAGTAGTTGAGTCCGGCGGCGAAAATAGGTCCATACAAGCGCGAGGCAAACTGCTGTAGGCGGGCGAACACGGTCTCGCCATTGACGAGGCGCGGCACGGTCTGGATGAGGCCCGCGCCGGCGTTGCGCTCCATGAGCCGCACGAGCTTCACGATGGCGTCGCCCGTCATGATGCTGTCGGCGTCGAGCACGACCATGTAGCGGTAACGCTTGCCCCAGCGGCGGCAGAAATCGGCGAGGTTTCCGGCCTTCTTGTTCAGGTTAACCCGGCGCTTGCGGTAGAACATACGTCCGCGGGCGCCCAACTGGCGGGTGAGCGCCACCCAGGCGGACTCCTCCTCGATCCAGCGGTTGGGGCTGGTGGTGTCGCTGAGAATGAAAAAGTCGAAGGCGTCGAGCTGGCCCGTGGCCTCGAGGGAACGGTAGATGACCCGCAGGCCCTCCATGATGCGCGAGGTGTCCTCGTTGAAGATCGGCATCACGATGGCGGTGGGCGCGTCCACCGGGCGGGCCTCGTCCTCGGGAGTGAGGCTGTTGAGGATGCGATTGGGATCACCGCTTCCCATGCGGCAGAAAAACCCGATCACCGCCTGCACCGCGCCGAAGGCCACGAGGGCGAACAGAATGGCGAACAGGACGAGGTGGAGGATCTTCCAGTTGTCCATGCCGGTGCGCCAGTGCAGGTCGGCCATGAGCAACACGGCCGGGCCGACGAGCAGGAGCGTAAGCGAGGCGACCAGGATTCGGCGCTGGGTGACTCGGGTGCCGTCGAGGAGGGCGGGATCGAAACGGGGGACGCTCATGGCGCGAAACGCGGTAAGTGGAATGGCGGAAAGGTGTATCGGGCGCTCGCGACCTCAGTGGGTGGCGAACCACACGGCGGCCAGCAGGCCGATGAAAAACGCCCAGCCGAGCAGGGCGCGCAATATGGGCCAGCGGGCGAAGGTCTTCCACGCTTCGTCGGCCACGTTGGCAATCGGACCGAAGTCGAGGGGACGCGGCACCATGCGGGTGAGCTCGAGCTCGGGACCGGCCTCGAGATAGGCGGCGCGCATAGCCTCGACCAGCTCTGCGGGCGGCGGGGCGGAGGCGAGAAAATGCTGCGGCCAGCGGGCGGGCACGTCGGCCATCACCAGGGCGATCCGCCCGCGCGTGCCCAGCCTCTCGTCGTCGGGATCGGCGGCGTCGCCCAGCACGCGGGCGAACCATTCGGTGGTGCGCCGCTCGGCCTCGCGCATGGCGAGCGAGACGGGATCGAGGCCCGCGCCAGCGGCCGAATCGGAGACCGCCCGCGCGGCGCGCACGATCTCGACCGCCAGCCGGTTGAGCACGATCCGGCTCTCGATCTGGTGGGCACGCAGGTAGCTCTCGACGCGCAGGAAGGCCTCGTCCCAAGCGGGACCGGCGGGCTCGGGCGCGGATTGGACGGCGGAAACGGCTAAATCGCTCATTGCAGCCAGGTGTAGCACCAAGTCTCGGACACGGTCTGGTAACCGTCGCGCAGCTGCACCTGAATCTCGACCGGGCGGGGCGCGGGCAGGCCCTCGGGCGGAGCATCGGTGCCCTCCAACTGGAGGGCCACGCGCCAGCCGTCGATGCCCGGGTGGCGAATGATTGTCTGGTGACGGATCTTGGCCCCGGGGCTCAGAATACGCACGTCGGCGGCGAGCGTCTCGGGCTTGCGCTGGCCGATGTTTGCGCCAGCGAAATCGATCCAGAAAAGGCGCCCCCAACCGCCGCCGGGCAGGCCGCCGTAGCGGGTCGCCACCGCACGGGCGAGGTTGTCATCACCCGGCTGCTCGAGCGACCACGTCATCCGGTAGGCAAAGGCGTAAGGCTGCCCGGGCTCCGGTTTCTTGTCGGGCACCCAGTAAGCCACCATGTTGTCACCGTATTCGTCCCGGGTCGGCAGCTCGACCAGGCGCACGCTGCCGCCGCCCCAGTCGCCCACCGGCTCGATCCAGCAACTCGGACGCTCATGGTAGCGCGCCTCGAAATCCTCGTAGGCCGAAATAGCGCGCTCGCGCTGGATAAGACCGAACCGGGTCGGTTTCACCACGCGCAGATCGGTGTTCAGGATGACGCGGGGATTTTGCAACGGACGCCACAGATGCGTTCCGTCGGCCGCGTGCAGGAGAAGCCCGTCGGAATCGTGGACTTGGGGCCGGGGTTCGTCGCTGGGGCGGTCCGAGTTTTTGCCAAACCAGAACATGCTGGTGAGCGGGGCAAGGCCGGGCAGCTCGAGGGCGGCGCGTGGATAAAGTTCGCAGCGGACATCGATCACCGTCGGGCGTCCCGGGCGGATGGTAAACTCATAGGCTCCGGACACGTTCTCGCTGTCGAGCAGGGCGTAAACGACCAGCGATTTGGCGGCGGACTGGGGCTTGCCGATCCAGAAATCGGTGAACACCGGAAACTCCTCGCGCTTGCCGGGCACGCCGGAGTTGAGCGCGAGACCGCGGGCCGATAGTCCGTAGATCTGACCCGCGCCGAGCGCCCGGAAATAGGAGGCGCCGTGGAAGACGATGAGTTCGTCGAAAATGTCGGGGCGATTGAGTGGATAATGAACCCGGAACCCGGAATAGCCGAGCGAGGAGCGCAGCCAGCCGAGGTTGGTGAGCTTTCCGTAGTCGAAAAAGTCGCGGATGAAGGGGATGGTCTGGACGTGGGTGGCGCTGAACTCACGGATCGCCACCTGCTCGCGCACCGCCGACGTGCGATGGAAAAGATGCAGGTGAAACGGCAGGTTTTCGCTGCGCCAGAGCGCCTGGTCGGGCTTGAAACGGATGTCCCGGACCTCGTCGTAGTTGAGCTTGGCCAAACGGTCGGGCAACTCGCGGTCGGGCTCCTTGTAGGCCGACGCGGCGCGATCGGCCGCCTGCTGTTTCACGTAATCAAAGTTCACCTCGAGCTTCTCGATCGCGGCGCGGGAGGGCGCGGCGGCAAAAAGGCCGGCTGCGAGGACGCGAACGGCCAGATGGCGCAACTCGACTCTAAACAAGGAGAGAACAGGTATCGACACGGTGGTAGGTGATGACGACGGCAAGCCGGGGACTATCAGACCAGCGCGCCGGCTTTGGCAAATGCGGAGCTGAGGGACGGAAAAGCACCTGATTAACCTCTTGCCCGGCAGCGGGAAGCCGCCTGCGGATCGCCATCGGTCTCTAGCTCTTCGGCTCCGAGTGGGAAGCGGGGGCCTTGCGGGTGGCGGCCTGGAAATGTTTTCGCGGCAGTTTCTTCACGGAAACGAAGCGGGCGCGGAACAACTCGTCCAAGGTGTCGCGCACCTCCGCAGGCAGCCGCGCGACCAAGGCGTCGAGCTCGGGCAGAGGCGTCTTGGAGGAACCAGCGTCCTCCTCGTCGTCGTTTGCCGCCGCGGTGCGACGGGCGGAGGGCGAGGCGGCGGGACGTCCGTCACGCGCGGCCAGTTCGGCGCGCATTTGCGCTTCCAAGGCCTCCGGCGGCGGGCCGTCGTCGTCGCCGGCCGCCGGCGGAAGACCACCCTCGAAGGGATTGGTGGCCAGCGCGGGCTGATATTCCTCGTCGCCCTCGGTGGCGGCCGCCGCGCCCGCCGGTGCCGGGCCGCCAACGGGCCGGTAAACGGAGGCTCGGGGCGGCGGGATGAGCGGGGGCCCCGGGCGCGGGGGGGGAGCGCTCGCCGCGGACTCGGCGACGTAGGCCAGGATCGCCGCGTCAAGCCGGTCGATCAGGGCTTTTTTTTTTCGTCGTCGCCGGCCGCGTTCGCGGCGGGCAACGCGGCGCCGAGCACGGCGAGTTCCTTGAGCAGGGAGTCGATGGCGCGGGCACGCGAGGCGTCGACCGCCTTGAGGAGCGTGACCTCGAGGTTGATCTTGTCGGACAGTCCCAGCTTCACGCCGTCCTCGCCCTGGCGCAGCACGTCGAGCATGCGGGTGATCTGCTCGGTGGTGAGCGGCGTGCCGCCGAGCGCGGAGGTGCGGCCGCCCTTGGCGATGGAGTCAAGCAGGGCCTCGCGCACGTGCCCCTGGAGGTCGGCGACGAGGCGGGCGAGATCGCGGCCCGAGGCGTCGCAATCGTCGACCAGGCGCACGATCTGGGCGTGGTCGCCGGCGGCGAGAGCGGCGGCGAGCGCGGCTAGTTTTTCCCCGGAGACGAGGCCGTAGACGTCGAGCACGTCGGCCTCGTCGATCTTCGCGCCGCAGAAGGAGATCATCTGGTCGAAGATGGACTGGGCGTCGCGCATGCCGCCGTCGGCCATGCGGGCGATGCAGGCGAGGGCGGCGTCGGTGGCCTCGATGCCCTCGGCGGCGGCGATCTTGCCCAGCCGCTCGACGATGAGCGCGGAGGCGATGGGCTTGAGGTCGAAGCGCTGGCAACGCGAGACGATGGTCGGCAGAACCTTCTGGGGATCGGTGGTGGCGAAGACGAACTTCACGTGCGCGGGCGGCTC
>JBDLWD010000366.1:0-13111 GCA_039804465.1 Verrucomicrobiota bacterium
GCGGTCGAAGGGGCGGCGGACGCGGCTTTTGGCATTGTGCCGAAATCAAAGTCATAACTGCGCGAGCGACCAAGATTTTTGTCATCTTTTATGCGACCATGGCAGGTGCAAAAAACCGCGCCCTGTTATGCAGAAAATAAAGATAATCGATTCTCACACCGCCGGCGAACCCACCCGCGTGGTGATCGAGGGCGGGCCGGAGCTGGGCGCGGGTTCGCTGGCGGAGCGGCGCGATGTGTTTCGCGCGCGATTTGATCGCTACCGCTCGGCGGTGGTGAACGAGCCCCGCGGTTCCGATGTGGTGGTGGGCGCCCTGCTCACGCCGCCCACGGATGCGAGCTGCGCGGCGGGCGTGATTTTTTTCAACAACGTCGGCTACCTCGGGATGTGCGGACATGGCACGATCGGCGTGATCGCGACGCTGGCCCACCTCGGCCGTATCGGGCCGGGGGCGCATCGGCTGGAGACGCCGGTCGGCGTGGTCACCGCGACGCTCGGGGTCGACGGCTCGGTCAGCGTGGCCAATGTGCCCAGCCGCCGCGTTCACCATGGCATCGCGCTCGAGGTGCCCGGCGTGGGGCGTGTGACCGGCGACATCGCCTGGGGCGGAAACTGGTTTTTCCTCAGCGATGATCATGGGCGAGATCTGCGCCTGAGCGAAGTCGGCGGCCTCACCGATTATTGCCTGCGGGTGCGGCGCGCGCTCGACGCCGCCGGATACGCGGAGGTTGACCACGTCGAGTTGTCCGCCGCGTCGCCGAATGCCGGCGCGCACTCGCGCAACTTCGTGCTTTGCCCGGGCGGCGCCTATGATCGCTCGCCCTGCGGCACCGGCACGAGCGCCAAGCTCGCCTGCCTCGCGGCCGAGGGAAAACTGGCCGAAGGCGAGGAGTGGATGCAGGAGAGCATCATCGGGAGCGCCTTCACCGGCCGCTACCGCTGGCTCGACCGCGCGAAAGGCGAGATCGCGCCGACCATCGTCGGCCGCGCCTACGTCAACGCCGAGGCCACGCTGCTGCTTGGCGAGCAGGATCCGTTTTGCTGGGGGATAACATGAGCAAACACGTCGTCATCGTCGGGGCCGGCGTGATCGGTCTATCCACCGCCTACTACTGCGCCCGCGAGGGCTTCAGGGTGACCGTGATCGACCGTGGCGAGGCGGTGCGCGACGGGGCGTCTTTCGGCAACGCCGGCATGATCGTGCCGAGCCACGTCATCCCGCTCGCCGCGCCCGGCATGGTGGCGCTCGGCCTTAAGTGGATGTTCAATCCCGCCTCGCCTTTCTACATCAAGCCGCGCCTCGACGCGGAGCTCTTCGGCTGGGCCCTCAAGTTCTGGAAGGCCTCCACGGCGGCCCACGTGCGGCGCGCGGCGCCGCTGATCGCGGAGCTTTCGCTCGCGAGCCGAGCCTGTTTCGAGGAACTCTCAGCCTTGCCCGAGATGAAGGCCGGTTTTGAAAAGCGGGGGCTCGTCATGCTCTGCCGCGAGGCGCACACGCTTCACGAGGAGGAGAAAACGGCGGCCTATGCGCGCGGTCTCGGCATGCCGGCGGAGCTGCTCGACGCCGCCGCGGCCGCGAAGCTCAATCCCGGCGCGCGCATGGACGTGGCGGGCGCGATCTATTTCCCGCTCGATTGTCACCTCTCGCCGCCGCGTTTCCTGGAGGCCTTGCAACGCGAGGTGGCGCGGCTGGGCGTCTCGCTGCGTTGGCAGACGGAGGCTGGCGCTTTTGGAAAAGACGGAGACCGCCTGCGCGCCATCGAGCTCACCGGCGGGCAGGAGATCGCGGCCGACGAGTTTGTCCTATGCGGGGGCTCCTGGGCGCCTGATCTCGTGGCCGACCTTGGGCTCAAGCTGCCCATGCAGGCGGGCAAGGGTTACAGCCTGACGCTCGAACGACCGCATCATCAGCTCGCCACGCCGTCGATTCTCACCGAGGCGCGCGTAGCGGTGACGCCGATGGGCGACACCTTGCGCGTGGGCGGCACGATGGAGATCGCGGGACGCGATCTGGGCGTAAACCCGGTGCGCGTGCGCGGCATCGTCGATTCCTTCTGCCGCTACTTTCCCGATTATCAGCCGAAGGACTTCGCGGAGATAAAGCCCTGGAGCGGCCTGCGTCCGTGTTCGCCCGACGGCATGCCCTACGTGGGGCGCACGCAAAAATTCTCGAATCTTTCGGTGGCCGCGGGGCACGCGATGATGGGCCTCAGCCTCGCCCCGATCACGGGCAAGATCATCGCCAACACCCTTTCCGGACGCCCGGTCGCCGCCTCGCTGGCGGCGCTGCTGTCGCCGGATCGCTACTGATTTCTCCACTCCCTCTACGCATCTGCTTATGAATTCGAAGCCCATGTCCTGGACCGGCGTCCTCCCCGCGATGACGACCGCTTTTAACGCCGACCTCAGCGTCGATCACGCCTTCCTCGCCCGTCACGCCGCCTGGTTGGTGGACAACGGTTGCACCGGCCTCGTCGCGCTCGGTTCGCTGGGCGAGAGCGCCACGCTCCGCTTTTCCGAGAAGGTCGATATCCTGCGCACGCTGGTTCAGGCCGTAGGCGGGCGCGTTCCGATCGTCGCCGGCATCGCCTCGCTGAGCACGGCCGAGGCGGTCGAGCTCGCCCGCGCCGCCGAGGAGGTGGGTTGTTCCGGGCTCATGGTTTTGCCCCCTTATGTATATACCAGCGAGTGGGCGGAGATTCGCGGGCACGTCGAGGCGGTCATCCGCGCGACCAAGCTTTCCTGCATGCTCTACAACAACCCGGTCGCCTACAAAACCGACTTCCTGCCCGAGCAGGTCGCCGAGCTGGCCGCGGCCCATGCGAACCTCCACGCGGTCAAGGAATCGAGCACCGACACGCGCCGCGTGACGGCGATCAAGGTGCTCTGCGGCGACCGTCTCACGCTCTGCGTGGGCGTCGATGACATGATCGTCGAAGGCGCCGAGGCCGGCGCGATCGGCTGGATCGCCGGTTTGGTGAACGCGTTTCCGCGCGAATCCGTCGCGCTCTACGAGTATGCCGTGCGCGGCGAAAAGCAGAAGGCCTTTGAACTCTACAAGTGGTTCCTGCCGCTCCTGCGCATGGATACGGTGCCAAAGTTCGTGCAGCTCATCAAACTCGTGCAGCAGGAAGTCGGCATGGGCAACGAGCGCGTGCGCGGGCCGCGCCAGGTGCTGGTCGGCGCCGAGCGCGAAGCGGCCCTGGCCACCCTGCGCGTCGCCCTCGCGAACCGCCCCACTCTTTCCTGAGCCCCGGCGATGACCCTCGAAGGCCTTTCCCTCCTCGGCGCCGCGCGCGGCGTCGCCGCCTCCCGGACCTTTGTCGCGGTCAACGCGAGCGACGGCTCGCCGTTGCCCGGAGTCTTTTACGCCGCCTCGCTGCCGGAGGTCGAGCAGGCGGCGCGACTGGCGGGCGAGGCTTTGGCCGATTATTCCCGGCGTTCGGGAAGCGAGCGCGGCGCTCTTTTGCGCGCCATCGCGGCGCGACTCGAGGCCAACGCGGCCGTGATCACCGCCCGCGCGGGCTTGGAGAGCGCGCTGGCGCCCGCCCGTCTCGAAGGCGAGCTGGTGCGCACGTGTTTTCAGCTGAGACTTTATGCGGCGGCGGCGGAGAGCGGACTCGCGGCCGGCGTCCGCATCGACCACGGGGACCCGGCGCGCAAGCCGCTGCCCAGGCCCGATCTTCGCGCGATGCAGGTGCCGCTCGGCCCGGTCGCGGTCTTTGGCGCGAGCAACTTCCCCTTGGCCTTCTCGGTGGCGGGCGGGGATACGGCGTCCGCGCTCGCGGCGGGTTGCCCGGTGGTGGTGAAGGCGCATCCGGCGCATCCGGGCACCTCGGAAATCGTGGGCAAACTCAGCCGCGAGGCGGTGGCGGAGCGCGGGCTGCCCGAGGGCGTGTTTTCTCTGCTTTTCGACGACGGCCACGAGGTCGGTGCGGCTTTGGTCACGAATCCGCACATCAAGGCGGTGGGCTTCACCGGCTCGCTCGCCGGCGGTCGCGCTCTGATAGACCTAGCGGCGCGTCGTGCGGACCCGATCCCGGTTTACGCCGAGATGGGCAGCGTGAATCCGATCTTTCTGCTCGGCGGCGCGCTGGCCGACCAAGCGGAGACTCTCGCGACTGGCCTGCACGCCTCGGTTACGAATGGCGTCGGGCAATTTTGCACCAAGCCCGGTCTCGTGTTCGTCGAGGCGGGCGAAGGCGCGGAGCGGTTGATCGCCAAGCTGGCCGCGCTGATCGAGGGCACGGCTGCGGGCACGATGCTGACGGCGGGCATACGCTCGTCCTACCTGAGAGGTGTCGCCGCGTTCACGGGAGTCGCGGGCGTGGAGCGTCGCGCGGCGGTCGCCGAGACGGCCGGGCGCGCGGGTGCGGCTTTGTTTGTCACGGATGTCGCGACTTTCCGCGCGCACCCCGAACTGGCCCATGAAGTTTTCGGGCCGACGACCCTGATCGTGCGTTGCTCGTCGGTGGCGGAGATGGAGGCGGCGGCGATGTGCTTGGAGGGCCAGTTGTCCGCGACCTTGCACGCGCGGCCGGACGAGCTGGCGGCGCGGCGAAACCTCGTCGACACGCTGGTCGGCAAGGCGGGGCGCGTGTTGTTTGGCGGATTTCCGACCGGCGTGGAGGTAGCGCACGCTATGGTTCACGGCGGGCCCTGGCCGGCGAGTTCGGATGGCCGTTCGACCTCGGTCGGCACGATGGCGCTCCAGCGGTTTCTTCGCCCGGTGTGTTACCAGAATTTCCCGGACGCGGCGCTGCCGCCGGAGTTGCGCGAGGAGAATCCGCTCGGGCTCATGCGTCTTGTGGACGGTCAATGGCAGACGGGGTAAGGCGAAACGGCCCACCCGGTCCCGCTACGTCTGGTTTCGTAGCGAAAGCGCAGAGCGCTTTTGGGAGACGTGATAGTCACCCACGCTTAGTGTGCCGGTTATGTAGTCATCGCGACGCGGTCGCTGATGCGTGCGGCGGCCGGATTCCAAGATGACGGAGACTTTCAACTGGCGAGCCATGGAGTGGTCGGGTTAAGGTTGGTCTATTATGACCAAGGTTTCGGACATGCTGTGGGCGGGTGGGCTGCTATTGTTGCCGGTCGTGCTTGGCCTCGTGCTTGCGCTGCTCATCGGCGGAGCGCTCGCGCTTTGGATTCTTTTTTGATGCGGCGTTGGATGGCGTCGTCGATCTCGGCGGCGAAGCTGGCCTCGGCCTCGGCGAGGCCGCCGTCGAGCGCGGGGCGCATGAAGGGGCGCGCAGAGACGTGGACGGAGCCGAACTCGACGATGCGGGCCTAGTCAGAGGCGCGGGTGCGTTTCTGGCGTTTCACGCCGTCGGGGCCGGTCTGCTCGACGACCTTTATGTCGGCGAGGTGGGGAATCATGGCGACGGAGGGGCAGGGTCGACGAGGTTGGAACGGATGCTGCGGATACCGTAGACAGCAGCTACCTCGTTTCCGTCGGTTGCCTGGAAGCGAATGGTGACCTTTTGCTTTCCGACGACGAGCGGGGCAGGCAACGCGTAATGAACGTCGAAGAAGCGTGGCTCACCACCCTTTTCGACTTTTTGCTCTGCGATGCGCTCACCGTCGACGAGAATCTCGAAGGTGCGCTTGCGCCACTCGTCGCTCCAGTAGGTCACGACCAATGCGGCGGGCTGGCTCGGGTCGACCGGTAGGTCGAACGAGAACCATTTGCGTCCGCGGCGTCCGGCGCGGCCCATCGTGCGTTCCGGTGAAGTGTCCTCGCCCTGCTGGTTGAAGTCGCGTTCGGGCTGCATCTCCCCCGGTTGCGCGAAAGCCACGGTGGCGGTCTCGAGGCGGCTGCGGGCTTCGGCCTCGCGGGCGAGTTCGGCGGCGCGGGCTTTCCATTCTGCTTGGGTGAACAGATCCCAATACGCGGCGTAGGTGCGGCGATGCAGTCGGTAGAACGGCGTGAGTTCCACGTCGTGGTCGCGTCCTGCGACCTCGCTGCGGAAGACGCCCTGCCTGCCGGCGACCGGACGCAGCCAAGCCGATACCTCGGCCTCATCACTAACGAAAACCGGCGCGGGTGAGCCGGCGTCAAATCGGCGGTCTTCTGGGCCTAGGTCGCCAGCGAGCACGAGTGGTCCCCAGAGCAGCGCGACGCGGCGCGGATTGTCGGGCAAGGGCTCGGCGCGAAGCGTCTTGGGCAGGCGAAGCTCGACTTTATCGCCGTCACGCCACTCGCGGGTAAGTTCGACGTAGCCGGCCTCGATCTTTGGTTCGGAAAGAGGCTCGCCATTTAGTGTCACGGAGAAGCCATTTCCGACCCAGAAGGGACGGCGCAGCGCCAGAACGAAAGTTTGCGGGGATGCCAGGGCGAGCGTGAGGGAGACGGATTCGCCCTCAGGGAAATCGGTGGAGACGGAGATCTTCGCGCCGCGCGCGGCCCAGTCGGCGTGGGAAGGTGCGTATACGTTGACCCAGAGTTTCGAGTGGTCTGCGGCGGCATGGTAGAGCCCGTCGCCATGCAGGGCGTGGCTTTCCATTCCGCTGCCGACGCAGCAGGTGAAGCCCCCGGACATGTCCTGATACTCCCGGGTGACGCCACGGCCTACGGGCACCATGTAGCAGGTGCGACCGTCCAAGGGGTCGATGGAGGCTAGAATGTGGTTGAAGAGAGCGCGCTCCTCGAACTCGGCGTATTTCGCGTCGGGGCGTAGGGCGAAGAGCGTCCGCGCGAACTTGAGCATGTTGTAGGTGTTGCAGGTCTCGGCGGTGCGGCCGTCGACGCGATTGCTCAACTCGCGGGGCGGGCCGAAATACTCGTCCTTGCCGTGTCCGCCGGTGGCGTAGCTGTGGTCCCGGGCGACGATGTCCCAAAAGAATTTCGCGGCGGCGCCGGCTTTCTCGTCCCCGGTCTGGAGGTGATACGCGAGGTCGCCGTAAAGTTTGGGCACTTGGGTGTTGGCGTGTTTGCCGGCGAGCACGTCGCGATGCTGCGCGAGCGGGTCGACGAGCGCGCGGTGTTCGAAGTAGCGGTAGGCTTTTTTCCAGCGGGTGTCGCCGGTGTCGGCGTAGAGATCGGCGAAGATCTCGTTCATCGCGCCGAACTCGGTCGCGAGCATCTTCTGGATCTGCTCGTCGCCAAGTTTGGAGAGAATACCGTCGGCCCATTCGGCGAATTTCACCTCGATTTCAAGGGCGAGCCGGTTGCCGGTGTGGCGGTAGGCGTCGCGGAGGCCGGCGTAGAGTTTGTGCTGCACATACCAGGGCGACCACATGCCGTTGAGATCGAAGCCGCCGCTCTCGATGACGCCGCGGGCGAGGTCCTCGAAGCGACGCTTGCCGTCGACGAGCACCTTCTTGCCGTCGAAACGGACCTCGGCCTGGAGGCCGCCGATGTAGCCGTCGCCCTGCGCGTCCTGGATGAGTTTCAGCTCGGACACGATGTAGTCGGCGCGTTCCTTGAAGCGGACGTCGCCGGTGGCCGAATACATCAGGCTGACGGCGGAGAGGTAGTGGCCGGCGATATGGCCGGTGAGCTGGCGACCGCCTCCATCCCAGCCGCCGTAGCCGGAGGCGGCCTTGGGCGGGAGTCCGGCGCGCTCGCGCAGGTGGTAGAGCATGCGATCGGGCTCAAGTTTGAGGAGGTAGGCGGCGTTGAGGTCCTGGGCGTGCTTGAGCGGACCGCCGGTGAGGCGCACGGCGGAGACTGGAAGGGTGGGGGCGGCAAGCGGCACGGGATCGGCGCGCAGGCTGGCATTGTGGCCAACGACAAGAAGGGCGGCCAGCCGCAGGCAGAAAGAAAGGCTAGACGGTGAGGGTTTCATTGGGCGCCGGCGACTAGGCGTTTGATGGAACGGGAGAACAAAATGAGGAGCAGGCCGGCGGCGACCGGGAGAACGATGATCTTGAGATAAATCGCGGACCAATCGGCCACGCGGTCGGCGTGGAACTCGCCGGCTAGGAGGCCGGCGATGAGGCTGCCGAGCGAGGTGGCTAGAAACCAGATCCCCATCATCTGGCCTACGAAGCGACGGGGGGCGAGTTTGGTGACCGAGCTGAGTCCGACCGGGCTGACGCAGAGTTCGCCGAAAGTATGGAGCAGGTAGGTGCTGATCAGCCAGGCGGGCAGGGCGGCGTCGCCGGCTGCGACCACGTGCGAGGCGCCGGCCATGACTACGAAACCCGCGGCGAGGAGAAGCAGGCCGAGGCCGAATTTCACCGGGATCGACGGATCGAGCTGGCGGCGGGCGAGCCACACCCAGAGCGCGGCGAAGGCGGGCGCGAGCACGATGATGAAGACGGGGCCGAGGGCCTGGAACCAGGCGGCGGGAACGGTGTAGTTGAACCAGTCGAGCCGGCGGTCGGTGTAGCGCTCGGCGAAGAGATTAAACGATGAGCCCGCCTGCTCGAAGCCGGCCCAGAAGAGGGCGGAGGCGATAAAGAGAACGAGGATCATCGAGACGCGTTTTTTCTCCGTTGGGTCGAGGCGGCCAAGGGTGAAGACTCCGGCGAAGTAAGCGGCGGCGATGCCGAGGATGACGTAGGTGGCCCCGCGCGCGATGGTGATGGGGTCGAGGGTGACCAAGCCGGTGACCGCGAGTGTGGTGATCAAAACGACACCGGCGGTTCCGCCGAACAGCAGTGCGCGTTCGGCAAGGTGAAGCGGGCTCTCGTTGCCGCGTCTCAGACCGGCCTCGCCGAGCCAGGCGCGGGAGAGGCGGAACTGGACGAGGCCGAGCACCATGCCGACACCGGCGGCGCCGAAGCCCCAGTGCCAGCCGAGGCTGGTTGCGAGCCAGCCGCAGATCAGCGGCCCGAGGGCGGCGCCGAGGTTCACACCCATGTAGAAGATGGTGAAGCCGGCGTCGCGGCGCGCGCCGCCTTCGGGGTAGAGTTCGGCGACGAGGCCGCTCATGTTGGGCTTGAGCACGCCGCTGCCGATCACGACAAGCACCAGGCCGAGGTAGAAGGTCTGCGTCCAAGGCAGGGCGAGGGTGAAGTGACCGAGGGCGATGACGATGCCGCCGATCCAGACGGCGCGCTGCGCGCCCCAGAGACGGTCGGCGAGCCAGCCGCCGGGCAGGGACATCAGATAAACCGCCGCGGTGTAGAGCCCGTAGATCGCGGTGGCGGTCTTGTCGTCGAGCGCCATGCCGCCGCGGACCGCGTCGACCATGAAGAGGACGAGAAGGGCGCGCATGCCGTAGTAGCTGAAGCGCTCCCACATCTCGGTGAAAAAGAGCGTGGCGAGCCCGCGCGGGTGCCGGCGGCCTGCGGGGGCTCCGGTCGAGGGTGAAGGGGACGACTGGGCCTGGGATCCGGAGTTTTGCATGAAAGCTTAGCGGGGTTGGGCGAGGCGGAGGCGAACGAGTTCGGGTAGGTATTTAGGCGGGACGGAGCCGATGCTCACCACGGCCTCGTGGTAGCGGCCGAGGTCGAAGGCGTCGCCGAGTTCGCGCTGGATGCTTTGGCGGAGCCGGTAGTGCGCCATGCGGCCGACGAAATAGGTGCTGAGCTGGACGGAGCTTTGCTTGGCGCGGACAATTTTCAGTTTCGCCTCGCCTTCGGATTGGAAGGCGCCGTCGACGAGCAGGCGCATGGCCTCTTCGTCGCTCATGGCGGTGCAGTGCATCTTGTAGTCGAGGATCGAGTTCACCACCGCGCGGAGGTAGAACTTCAACTGCATAAGGCGGAGGCGCAGGTCGCCGTCGCCATAGCCGGCGTCGAGCATGGAGACCTCGTTGTAAACGGCCCAGCCCTCGATGTAGCTGCCGGATTGAAGCACGCGGCGAATGAGCGACGGGTGGCGGTTGGCATACTCGATCTGCACGTAGTGGCCGGGGTAGGCCTCGTGCAGGGTGAGGATCTTGAGCATGTGGCCGTTGTATTCCTCGAGAAAGCTGCGCTTCTGGGCCTCGGTCCAATCGGCGGGCGGCGGGCTGACCGCGTAGTAGCTCGGGCCCTCGGGGTCGAGGGGCGGCGAGTTTTCCATGTAGGCGAGGGAGTTGCCGCGGCGGAACTCGGGCATCTCGATGATGGCGCAGCGGTCGGGCTCGGGCAGCCTCAGGTAGTCGTGCTTCGTGATGAAGGCCTTCAGATCGGCGACGGTGGCGCGGACTGCGGGCAACAAGCCCTCGGCGTCGGGGTGTTCCTGGTTGACCGCGCCGGTGACGAGGCGGACCAACTCGGCGCGGCCGGCGTCGTCGTCGGGCGGCGGGACCCGGCTCGGAAAGTAGAGCGGCCAAAGCTGGCGGGCGATGACGTGGAGTTCCTGTCGCAGGCGGGCGAACTCGGCCTCGGCGTCGGCCAGGTTTTGCTCGGGATCGACGGCGGCGCCGATTTCGAAGGCGAATTTCCGGGTGAATTTTTCCCGCCCGAGACGCCACTCGGGATCGGCCTTTGCGCGCAGGCTTTCAAGGAAGGCCTGGTGTTGGCGGAGGGCGGCGGCGACCTTGTCGGCCGCGTCGGCAAGCTCGGCTCGGCGCGGCGTGTCGCCGACGTAGGCGAGGAGCTCGCTTTCGTAGAAGTTGATCGCGCCGAGGTTTTGGCGGATGGCGGTCTCAAGGACAGGTGCGGCGGGGCGGGTGAGGGAGCGACGGGCCTCGGCGAGGATGCGCGGCATCTCGGCCATGCGCGCGAGGGCGTTGGCGACGTTGGTCTCCTTGGGCGCGGTGGACTGGGCCACGAGGGCGTAAACGCTGTCGTTGAGATAGCGACCGTAGGTGCGCGGGTCCGTCTCGAAAGGGCGGAGCTGCTCGGCGGTCCAGAGCTGGGCGGCGAGTTCGTTGCGCAGGATCTCGAAGTCGATCTGGCCGTCGCGGGAGAGGCGCTGGAAATCAACGCGGCGAGGCAAGTCGTCGAGCGTGCGGCGGGCGAGCGCGTTCCACCGGGCGCGGGCCTCGGGCGAGATGTCGTCCAAAACCGCGTCGTAACGATGGTCGCCCAGGCCGGTGGCGTTCATCGGCTGGAGGCGGAAGTTTTCTTCCAGATAGGCCTTGAAATAGTCCTGCAGACGCCGGTCTTCGGCTGGTTGGGCGAGGCTGGACATGGCGGAAAGGAAGGAGAGTGCGGCGGCGGGAAGGATGCGGGAGAGGGCGCGGTTCATGGCTGCGGGGGCGTCAGAAAGACGCGGGTGAAAAACTCCGCCAGGCGGCGGGATCCGTAGGGGGTGCCGGCGATGCCGTGGCCGCCGTTGGGGACGGCGAGGAGCTCGAAGTCCTTGTCGGCGCGGATGAGTGCGTCGACGACCTGGTAGGTGCTGGCGGGGTCGACGTTTTTGTCGAGTTCGCCGACCATCAAGAGGAGTTTGCCGGTGAGTTTGTGGGCGTTGGCGACGTTGGAGCTGCGCACGTAGCTCTCGTCCACGGGCCAGCCCATCCACTGCTCGTTCCACCAGATCTTATCCATGCGGTTGTCGTGACAGGCGCTGTCCGAGACGGCGGCGCGGTAGAAGTCGCCGTGGAAGAGCAGGCCGCCGAGGGCGTTCTGGCCGCCGGCGGAGGTGCCGAAGAGCCCGACGCGGGAAAGGTCCATCTCGGGGCGGGTGGAGGAGGCGGCGCGAATCCAGGCGATGCGGTCGGGGAAGCCGGCGTCGCCGATGTTTTTCCAGGCGACGTCGTGGAAGGCCTTGGAGCGGTTAGAGGTGCCCATGCCGTCGAGCTTCACGATGATGAAGCCGCGGTCGGCGAGATCCTGCGAGCGGTGGCGGGCGCGAAAGGATTTCGGGGTGAACGAGTCCTGAGGTCCGGCGTAGATATCCTCGAGAACGGGATACTTTTTCGCGGGGTCGAAGTCCTTGGGGCGGTGGATGACGCCGTAGATGTCGGTCTTGCCGTCGCGTCCCTTGGCCGAAAAGCGCTCGGGCGGACGCCAGCCGTCGGCAACGAGCTCCGAGATGTCGGCCTCGTCGAGGCGGCAGACGAGGGAGCCGTCGGAGACGCGGCGGAGCTCGGTGACGGGCGCGAGGTCGACGCGCGACCAGGTATCGAGCAGGTAGCGGCGATCGGGCGAGTAGGCGACCGAATGGGTGCCGTCGCCGGCGGTGAGGGCGACGAGGCCGGAGCCGTCGAAGCCGACGCGGTAGTGGTGGATGTGATACGGATCTTCGCCGGGATTTTTCCCGGAGGCGGTGAACCAGACCTCGCGTTTTTCGCGGTCGACGCGCTCCACGCCGCGGACGACCCAGTCGCCGCGGGTGATCTGGTTCTTCACGCGGCCGGTCTTGGCGTCGTAAAGGTAGAGGTGGTTCCAGCCGTCGCGCTCGGACATCCAGATGATCTCGCCGGTGTCGCCGAGGTATTCGGAGAAGAACTTGCCGGAGTAGCAGATGAAGGTGCCTCTGGTCTCGTCGACCACGGGACGGACGGAGCCGGTAGCGGCGTCGACGCCGAGGATGCGGAGCGCCTGGTGGCCGCGTTGGTTGAAGAGGAAAGTAAACTCGCCCGAGTCGGCGGCCCAGCGGACGTCGCCGATGGACCAGGGATTGGCGAAGAGAGCGTCGTCGACGGCGATCTCGCGGCGGCCCTCGACCTCGAAAAGACGGGGCTTGGCGTAGGGAACGGCGTCGCCGGGCTTGAGGTAGGGGATGGTGATCAGCTTGGGCTGAAGCTGGTCGGGCGGGGAGGACTGGACCATCGTCACGCGGCGCTGTCCGCCCGGGGTGTGGCGCATGGCGACGAAGCGCCTGGAGTCGGGCGACCAGTAGACCTCGGGCTCGGGGCGCTCAGGCTCGCGGGCATCGTATTCCATCTCCATGGCGCGGCGGGCCTCGACGTTGCGGGCGTAGCTGGAGAGCGCATGGGCGTCGTGGGTGAGAGGCTCCTCCTTACCCGCGCGGACGTCGCGGAGGGCGAGGTTGTCGCCCCGAACGACGACTTCCCAGCGTCCGTCTGGGGAGCGGACGCCCTCGGGACGGTTCTCGCGTTGGCGACGCTCGGCGGCCTGGGCGGCGCGCGACGGGCGGGCCGGTGCGAAGTCGAAGGTGTCGGTGATGGAGGCGACGGCGGGGCGGTCTTCGGCGACGAAAACGGCGAGGGTGTCGCCGTTCTTGGCGGCGACGAGCCAGGCGTGGCCAGTGTAGGTGTTTTGATCGCGCTCCTCGCCAGGTTTGAGGCTGCCGTAGGGGCGTTTTTCGCCAGATTGGTCG
>JBDLWD010000367.1:0-6135 GCA_039804465.1 Verrucomicrobiota bacterium
TCGCCAGCCTCGCCTGCCCCGCCAGGATTCGTGTGCGATCGACGATTCGGCCCAGCCGGTTCGTCATGGTAAGCAGCAGGGAGCCAAGACCGGTGATGAGGATCACCGGCGTGATCGCAGATTGGATCAGGGGCAGGAGCGCGTGGGAGGCGAGGGCCATAGGCTCGACTCCGCCTCTACCCGGCAAGCTTGGCAACCCTTCCACTCCTGCACCGCCTGCCGTCCAGACTCCGGCAAGCGCACATGCCGTGGCACACCTTATCGCCCGAATCGGCTTTCCCGATCACGAAACGGCTTTGATTTAGCCGGTTAAAATCAAGAAACGCCCTTTTTTGCTCTGCAACCGCCGGCGATCGCGGCCAGGCTTCGATCGCCTTCCCCATGCCAATTTCCGTCCGGCTCCAGACGCTGCGTCGCGCTCTTTTCGCCCTCCTCGGCATGCTCCACGCCCTGCCCCGCGCCGAAGCCCAGAGCGCCTCTGAGGAGATTTGGCATCTGACTGACGCCGGCCAGTCACGCGCTTTCGCTCCCGTCCGTGATCGCGTCGCCATCCGTGGGGCGAACGGACGCGTCCGCCACCAGTCCCTGCCCCTTGCCGCCAATTTCGCGGACGTCGCCCGCCAGGCACGCGCCCTTCGCCCCGCCGCAGGCGAAAACGTCGAACTCATCCTCGTCGAGTCCGGCACCTCCCCCGACGATCCGCGCCGTGTGCGCTACGTTCGCCATGAGGTGGTGATCGAGGCCGACAGCCCGGAGGCCGCCCGCGCCGCCGCCGGGGCCGCTGGATTGGTTTATCTGCGCCCCTCCGTCGTCGCCGGCTTTCACCTGCTCGCCGCCCCCGGCTCCGCCGAGGCTTTGGAATCCCTTCCCGTTCTCGCCGCCCGCGCGGACATCCGCCGCGCCCTGCCGTCACTTGCCCGCCAGCAGGCCAAGCGCCTCGTGCCGAACGACACCTACTTCACCGGACAGTGGCACCTGCGCAACACTGGCCAGTCCTCCGGCCTCGCCGGCACGGATATCAACGTGGTCAACGTCTGGGACACCTACCGCGGCACCGGTCAGCGCATCGCCATCGTAGACGATGGTCTCCAGACCGCACACCCCGACCTCGCGGCGAACCTCGACACCGTCAACGACCACGACTGGAACGACGCCACGGTCGACGACCCCAACCCCGACCTCACCGTCGACGATCACGGCACCGCCTGCGCCGGCGTCGCCGCCGCGCGCGGCAACAACGGCTCCGGCGTTTCCGGCGCCGCCCCCGAGGCCACGCTGGTCGGCCTGCGCCTCATCGGCGCCGCCACCACCGACAGCCAGGAAGCCGAGGCGGTGGCCTGGAAAAGCGATCTCATCCAGATCAAGAGCAACTCCTGGGGCCCGAACGACGACGGGCTCACGCTGGAGGCACCCGGCCCTCTCACCGCCGCCGCCTTCGCCAATGCCGCTGCCACCGGCCGCGGCGGGCTAGGCACCATCTTCGTCTGGGCCGGAGGCAACGGCGGCGACGTGGGCGACAACTCCAACTACGACGGCTACGCCAACTCGATCTACACCATAGCCGTCGGCGCCGTCACCAACACCGGCGCGCAGTCGTATTACAGCGAACCCGGAGCCAACCTCGTGGTCTGCGCTCCCTCCAGCGGCGGCGTCGACCCCGGCATCACCACCACCGATCTTACCGGGAGCAGCGGCTACAACTACACCGGCGCCGTCGGCAACCTCGCCGATCTCGCCTACACCAACGACTTTGGCGGCACCTCCTCCGCCACCCCGCTCGTCTCGGGCGTCGTCGCCCTTCTGCTCCAGTCAAAACCCACCCTCGGCTGGCGCGACGTGCAAGAGATCCTCATGCGCTCCGCCACCCAGGTTTCTCCGGCCGACGCCGACTGGTCGACCAACGCCGCAGGCATGCGATTCAACCACAAGTTCGGCGCCGGCATGGTCAACACCTCCGCGGCGATCACCCTCGCGCAAACCTGGACCAACCTCCCCGCCGCGAGCTCCCAAACCCTCGCCCGCTCCTCGCTCGCCCAGTCCATCCCCGACAACAACGCCACCGGCACCGCCGTCACCTTCGACCTCTCCAACAACGCCAACCTCCGCGCCGAGCACGTCACCGTCACGGTAAACATCACCCACGCCAGCCGCGGCCACCTCGCCGTCACCCTCACTTCTCCGCAGGGCACGGTCAGCCGCCTCGCCGAAAAACACGCCGACACCGGCGACAACTACGCCAGCTGGACCTTCATGACCGTCCGCAACTGGGGCGAATACACCCAAGGCGTCTGGACGCTCCGCGTATCCGACCTCACCTCCGGCACCACCGGCACCCTGGCCTCCGCCACACTCACCGTCCACGGCACATCCGCCGCCTCGCTCAACCGCCGCCCCGCCGTCACCGCCGCCAGCCTAGGCTCGGCCGAGTTGTTTGCGGAAAATTCCCTCCCCGTCTCCGGCCTCGTCGCCGCGGATCCCGATGGCGACACGTTCACCTTGGCCTACCAGTGGCAAAGCTCCGCCGACAACATCACCTTCGCCGACATCTCCGGCGCCACCGCCGCCACTCTCCCCGCCGACGCCACCCGGGCCGGCCTTCACGTCCGTTGCAGCGTCACGCCCTCCGATTCCGGCGGCGCCGGAACCGCCTTCACCACCGAATCCCGCTTCCTCAACCGACGGCCGCCTCTCGTCGTCGCCACCGGCTCCGCCTACGCCTACGACTCCGAACTGCCGCTCAACAACCGCTCCGGCTCCTTCTCACGCTCCGCGATCATCAATGAGTTCAGCCAGGGCAACGGAGGCAGCAAGGAGTGGGTCGAAATCCTTTTCCTGCAAAACACCGACGCCCGCGGCTGGACCTTCTCCGACGCCTCCGCCAGCACGCCCCTCACCTTCACCCAAAACGCCCTTTGGGCCAACATCCCCGCCGGCACACTTCTGGTCATCTACAACGGCACCGACCGCGACACCGCCCTGCCCGCGGACAAGACCACGCTGACCGGCCCAGGCAGCCTGGTCATCGCCCACAACAACACCTCTTTCTTCAGCAGCCTCTGGCCCGCCCTTGGCAACAGCGGCGGCGACCGCCTGGTTCTCAGCGCCGCCGACGCCTCGCTCATCGACGGCGTTTCCTACGGCACCGATACCGCCCACACCCCGAAGCTCGCCGTGGTAGGCGGCGGCCAGTCCGCCTCCTTCCGCGGCGACACCGACGCCGGCGCCGAACTCGCCGCCAACTGGAGCGTCCTCAGTGCCGCCTCCGGCATCGCCACCCCCGCCCTCGGCAACGGCACCGTCAACGCCACGTTCATTTCCAACCTCCGCTCCGGCTACTTCGATCAGCTCGCGCTCTTCCGCCTCGGCGCGTCCAGCCAAACCCCCGCCGGCCTCGCCATCGACCCCGCCACCGGCGTCCTCTCCGGCACGCTCACCGCCTTGCCCGGCGTCTACGCCATCGTCATCGAGCGCAGCAACGGCTCCGAGGTCGTCACCCAAACCGTCCGGCTCCTCGTCACCGCCGCCGACGGCTCCGCCACCATTCCCGCCGGTGTCACATGGTCGCCCAACACCGCCACCACGCTCCCCGGCTCGCTCACCGTTTACGGCACGCTCGACACCGCCGGAAATGCCCTCGTCGTCCCCGGCGCCCTCGTCCTCTCCGGCGGTTCCGCGGTCAACACCGCCCCCGGCTCCATTCGCTACGGTTCCCTCTCCGGCGGCACGCTCCCCGGCGATGCCGCCTCGCTTGCGCCCGCCGGCTTCGCCGAATGGATCGCCGGTTATCCCTCGCTAACCGGCCCCGCCGCCCTGCGCTCCGCCGACCCCGACGGCGACGGCCAGACCAACTTCGCCGAACACGCCTTCGACACCGATCCGGCCGACGCGGCCTCGCACTTCACCGGCCCCTCCGTCGGCCGCTCCGGCGCCCGCCTCACCTTCACCTTCCCGCGCGGCGCCCGTCCCGCCCTTCGCTACTCCGTCCAATCCAGCCCCGACCTCTCCACCTGGACCGAGATCTGGTCCAGCCAGGGCCCGGCCAACACCGCCGGCCCTGTCACGGTCAACGACACGCAAGACCTGCCCGCCTCCGGCGCCCGCTTCCTCCGCGTGCTCGTCACCGAGCCCTGATCCCCGAGAGGCGATAGGGGAAAAATCTCCCCCAGATTTTTTTGGGATGCGCTTTGCGCCGCCGACGCTTCGCATCATGGTCGCGCTTTCCCGTGCCCGGCCTCGCCTGCGCGAAGCATCGAGACCCGGGCCCAACCAAATCCTTTATCAGCTAAAACCATGGACAACCATCCCCCCACAGACGGCACCAGCGGCGGCAAATGCCCCTTCCATCACCTTCACGGCGGAGGCACCAAACCCACCACCGCGGGCGGCCGCTCCAACCGCGACTGGTGGCCCAATCAGCTCAACCTCAAGATGCTCCACCAGAACTCCGCCCTCTCCGATCCCATGGGCGCGGGTTTCGACTACGCCGCAGAGTTCAAGAAACTCGACCTGCAGGCGGTAAAAAAAGACCTCACCGCCCTCATGACCGATTCGCAGGACTGGTGGCCCGCCGACTTCGGCCACTACGGCCCCTTCTTCATCCGCATGACCTGGCACAGCGCCGGCACCTACCGCACCGCCGACGGTCGCGGTGGCGGCGGCTCCGGCCAGCAACGCTTCGCCCCCCTCAACTCCTGGCCCGACAACGCCAACCTCGACAAAGCCCGCCGCCTCCTCTGGCCCATCAAGCGGAAATACGGCAAGAGCCTCTCCTGGGCCGACCTCATGATCCTCGCAGGCAACGTCGCCCTCGAGTCCATGGGCTTCAAAACCTTCGGCTTCGGCGGCGGCCGCGCCGACGTCTGGGAACCCGAGGAGGACGTCTACTGGGGCTCCGAGGACAAGTGGCTCGGCGACAAACGCTACTCCGGCGACCGCGAACTCGAGAGCCCCCTCGCCGCCGTGCAGATGGGCCTCATCTACGTCAACCCCGAGGGCCCCAACGGCAACCCCGACCCCATCGCCGCCGCGCGCGACATCCGCGAGACCTTCGCCCGCATGGCCATGAACGACGAGGAGACCGTCGCCCTCATCGCCGGCGGCCACACCTTTGGCAAATGCCACGGCGCCGCCTCCGCCGACCACGTCGGCCGCGAACCCGAGGGCGCCGGCATCACCGAGCAGGGCCTCGGCTGGTCCAGTTCCTACGGCACCGGCAAAGGCGCGCATGCCATCACCAGCGGCCTCGAGGTCACCTGGACCTCCACGCCCACCAAATGGAGCATCAACTACCTCGAAAACCTCTTCCGCTACGAGTGGGAGCTGGTGAAAAGCCCCGCCGGAGCCCACCAGTGGGTCGCCAAGGGCGCCGAGGCCGTCATCCCCGACGCCTTCGACCCCGCCAAAAAGCATCGCCCCACGATGCTCACCACCGACCTCTCCCTGCGCTTCGACCCCGCCTACGAAAAAGTCTCCCGCCGCTTCCTCGAGCACCCGGAGCAGTTCGCCGACGCCTTCGCCCGCGCCTGGTTCAAGCTCACCCACCGCGACATGGGCCCCAAGGCCCTCTACCTCGGCTCCGAGGTCCCCGCCGAGGATCTCCTCTGGCAGGACCCCATCCCCGCCGTCGCCCACCCGCTCGTTGACGCCGCCGACATCGCCTCGCTCAAGGCCAAGATCCTCGCCACCGGCCTCTCCGTCTCCGACCTCGTCTTCACCGCCTGGGCCTCCGCCTCCACCTTCCGCGGCTCCGACAAGCGCGGCGGCGCCAACGGCGCCCGCATCCGCCTCGCCCCGCAAAAAGACTGGGAGGCCAACCAGCCCGCCCGCCTCGCCAAGGTCCTCAAGGCCCTCGAGGGCGTGCAGGCCGCCTTCAACGCCTCCGCCACCGGCGGCAAACGCGTCTCCCTCGCCGACCTCATCGTCCTCGGCGGCGCCGCCGCCATCGAGCAGGCCGCGAAAAAAGCCGGCCTCGCCCTCGAGGTTCCCTTCGCCCCCGGCCGCGCCGACGCCGCCCCGGAGCACACCGACGTCGAGTCCTTCCAGGTCCTCGAACCCGTCGCCGACGGCTTCCGCAACTACCAGAAGACCCGCTTCACCATCCCGGCCGAGCAGATGCTCGTCGACCGCGCCCAGCTC
>JBDLWD010000368.1:0-4142 GCA_039804465.1 Verrucomicrobiota bacterium
GTCGTCCGCGCCTGCCGCCGCGCCTCCCTGCCCGTCGTCCCCATCCCCGGAGCCTGCGCCCTGGCCGCCGTGCTGAGCGCCGCCGGCCTGCCCAGCGACGGCTTCCTTTTTGTGGGTTTTCTTCCACCCAAGACCAGCGCCCGGGTGGCGTTCCTGCAAAAGTATCAGGACTTCGACTACACCCTGGCGGTCTACGAAAGCTGCCACCGCATCGAAAAGTTCAGCGCGGAGATCGTCGCCACGCTCGGCCCGGATCGCGTCATCTGCATCGCCAAGGAGGTGACCAAGCTGCACGAGACCTTCCTCGTCGGCCGCGCCGCGGACGTCGATGCTCGCCTGTCTAAGACGAGCCTCAAGGGCGAGTTCGTGGTCCTGATCGCTCCCTCCACCTTCACGCTCTGAAGCGCTCGGAACCGAGCCCGCTGTAAATCATTGATTTACTAGCTTTCCGTGGTTCCGCGCAAGCTGGTGTGCTTGGAAACGGCCGGAGCCTGATATGGTTTGCGGAGTGTCGCCCATGCCAATGCCGCCAGCACGGCGCTGACCGCCACGAACCAGTCGCCCCAGCGAACATAGAGCGTTTGCACGCCGAGAAACCGTGCGTCGCGTGTCACCGCCAGCGTCGCTCCGCCACGAAAATAAACCGTGCCCGCGCCCTTCGCGGCGCTGCCGCGCTCCGTCGGCTCGGTGCGAACGGCGCCCGTCTCGGGATCCTTGGCTAGAACCGCGCGAATGGCGCCGCACTCGTCGATCCATCCGCTCCAACCAGAGTTGCCCGCCCGCAGCACCGGCCGACGCGTCTCGACCGCGCGCAGCACCGAATGCGCCGCATGCTGATAAGCCGCGGCGCCTTCGCCGAACCAGCCGTTGTTTGTCTGAACGATCAAAACCTCGGCCCCCGCCGCCACGCTCTCACGCGCCAGCGACGGAAAAATGTCTTCGTAGCAAATCAGCGCCCCCGCCCGGCTCGCGTCCTCGCGCTCTGACCATCCCTTGCCCAAAGGCAGAGTGATCAGGCCCGGTCCAGCCCCCACGTCGAAATCACCGCCCACGGGCACCACTTTCTCCAGCCAGCCAAGAACAGGCCGCATGGGCACGTATTCGCCGAACGGCACCAGATGACGCTTCGCGTAAAACTCCGGGGCCAGACCGCCCTGCGGAGTGGCCAAAAACACCCCGTTCCACCAGCGTGAGCCTTCCTCGCCCCCGCCCTCATAGGCTACCGAGCCCAGCAGCAGCGGTCGCCCCGCCCTGCGCGCCAACCGCTCGGTCCAATCCTGCATGCCCGAATCGCCTTTCGTCGCAAGGGGTGTCGTCGCCTCCGGCCACAGCAGCAGGTCAGGCTCCGATGCCGCCACTTTTCGCGTCTCCTCCTCGAGCGTATCCAAAATACCCCGCGCCTCCGCCGGATCCCATTTCACCGCCTGCGGGATCGCGGGCTGAACGATGCCGACACTCGCCCAGAATCTATGGAATCGAGCCCGGTTAAAGGTGTCCCTCGCAGTAAGCATAAGGCAGCCGAGCAGCAGCACCATCGCAGCGATGAACTCCGGGCAGCGCGTGCGCGATCCCGCGGCTTCCGGGGCCGGCGCACCGGGGGACCACAGCGCGCCAAGGAGTTTCCAGGCGTAGGCCGCGAAGGCCACGTTGACCGCGATCAAAACAAACGACACTCCCCAGGCGCCGGTGTAAGCCGCCGGTTGCAACACGCTCAATCGCTCCCACTGCGTGGCCGAAAGGGTAAGCCACGGAAACCCGCTCAGAACCCAGGCTCGCGTCCACTCGATAACCACCCAGGCTCCGGCCAGACCCAGCACCGCAAGAACGCGCCGGGGCCACGGCAGTCCCTTCAGCTTAGGCATCGTCCAGCGCGCCGCCACGAACCAGCAACCCACCCAGGCGCCCACCACCGGGCCGAGCAGGAGCAAGCCAGCCCACGTGACGTGATGCAGCCAACTGAGCGTGATCGTCCAAGCCACCGCCTGCGCGGCAAACAGTGTCCACAAATACAATTTCCATGCGGGTGCGCGATAGGCCCAGAACACCGCCGGCGCCGCGAAAACGTAGACCAATTCCGGATACCGCGATGGCGGCATCATCGCGACCGTGGCCGCCGCCGTGGTCACGAACACGGCAAGCGCCGCGCCTATCTCTCCGTGCCGCACAAGCCAGCTGTTGTCCGAAGATGGCTCTGCGGCAACATTAGGCTCGGATGATGTTGGGGCGGCTTCAGGCATGCGGCTCGGATCGTTGCGAGCTGGCGGCCTTTCGTGCAACCCTCCGCGCGCCTTTGCCTAGCCTTTGAGTCGCTGCTCGGCGAACTCCGCGCAGAGCGCCTGGATCGCCTTCGCGGAGTCCATGGCAAGCGCCTGCTGGGCCAGCTTGCGCGCGTCGGTAAGCTTCATGTTGCGTATGACGTATTTCGCGGCGGGCAAGAGCGGCGGCGTCATGCTCAGTTCGTCCACGCCCAGGCCGAAGAGCAGCGCGACGTAAATCGGATCCCCCGCCATTTCGCCGCAAACACTGACCTTGATCCTAGCCCGGTGCGCCTCGACGACGATATGCCTTAGCGTGCGCAGCACCGCAGGATGCGTCGGCTCGTAGAGATGCGCGATCCGATCGTTCACGCGGTCGATCGCCAGAAGGTATTGAATCAGGTCGTTGGTTCCGATGCTGAAGAAATCGCACTCCCGCGCCAGCATGTCGGCGCCCATGGCCGCGCTGGGAATCTCGATCATGCTGCCCACGCGAAGCTTGGGGTCGAAGGCTTTTCCCTCCGCCTTCAACTCGGCCTTGCACTCGGCCAGCACGGCGTTGGCCCGGCGCATCTCCTCGTGGCCGCTGATCATCGGATACATCAGCCGGACGTCACCGTGCGCGCTCGCGCGCAGAACCGCACGAAGCTGGGCCTTGAAGATATCCGCGTGATCGAGGCAGAAGCGGATCGCGCGATATCCGAGGAAAGGATTGTTCTCCTTCGGAAAAAGATGGGCTTGGGAGGCGATGGGCTTGTCGCCGCCGAGATCCAGGGTGCGAATCGTGACCGGCGCGGGCGCGAGCGCCTCCGCGAGCCGACGGTAGGCTTCGTATTGCTCGTCCTCGGTCGGCATCGTGGCGGCGGCGAGGTAGAGAAACTCGGTGCGGAAAAGCCCCACTCCGGCCGCGTGGTAGTCTTTAACCAGCGCCGCCTCGTCCACTTTCTCGATGTTGGCGCGAAGCGTGAGTTCAACCCCGTCCAAGGTCACCGCAGGCAGACGGTTTGCATCCAGCAGCTTCTGCTCGTGGCTGCGTTTCTGCCGTTGAATCTGGCCGTAGCGAAATAGCGTGCTCTCGGTTGGGTTAATGATCACCAGCCCCTCGTAGCCATCGACCAAAAGGGTGTCCGCCGACTGGACTTTCGACGTCAGATCGCGCAGCCCGACCACCGCGGGAATCTTCATCGAGCGCGCAACGATCACCGCGTGACTGGTCTTGCTTCCGGAATCCGTGACCACGGCCAGGGCGGCAGAGCGGTCCAGCCCCGCCGCATCCGACGGCGAGATGTCATTAGCCACCACGATGCGTTTTTCCGCAAGCTTGGTCAGGCGCTGGCCTGCGTGGCCGCCGAGCAGGTTTCCTAAAACGCGCTGCGCCACATCGCGGATATCCCCCCCGCGTTCACGCAGATACTCGTCATCGATCTCCTCGAATGCAGCGATGTAGCGCCGGGCCACGCGGTCGAAGCAGGTTTCGATGTTCAATCGAGTTTTCTCGAATTCCCGTATGGTCTCCGCTATCAGCGCTTGATCCTCAAGCACGAGCAGATGCGCGTCAAAGATCCGCGCCTCGTCCTCGCCCAGATTCTTCTCCACCTCGGCCATGATCTTTTGCACCTGCTGGCGCGTGGCTACCAAAGCCTGCTCAAAACGCGTCACCTCCGCCGCCCACTTGGACTTCTCGACCTGATACTCAGGCACCTCCACGTCGCTCTGCACATACACAAAGATCGGGCCGTAAGCGATCCCTTGCGAGGCGGAGATGCCTGGCAGCACAAGCTCGGGGCGCGGCGGCTGATTTTCGTCGGCTGACATGGGGGAACCTAAGGTCGGGACTTAGAATCTTGACTTGTGCGCCAGGGGCAAGCGACGACTTCGCCGCTATTC
>JBDLWD010000369.1:0-3461 GCA_039804465.1 Verrucomicrobiota bacterium
TTTTCCTGCGCCCCGGCGACGAGGTCGTGATGGGCGCGCCCGCCTTCATCGTCTACAAGCTGGTCGCGCTGCTTTTCGGCGCGCGCCCCGTCGAAGTGCCGCTGGTGAACCACCGCCACGACCTCGCCGCCCTTGCCCGCGCGGTGACGCCGCGCACGAAGATCGTTTTCCTGCCCAGCCCGAACAACCCGACCGGCACGGCCAACTCCGAGGCCGAGATCCTCGCTTTTGTGCGCGCACTCCCCGAGCACGTGGTCTTCGCCTTCGACGAGGCTTACGCGGAGTTTTTGGACAACCCGCCCGACATCCGGCCGCTCATCGCGGAGGGTCGGAAAGTCGTCGGCCTGCGCACCTTTTCTAAGATCTACGGTCTCGCTTCCCTGCGCGTCGGCTACGGCTACGCCTCGCCCGAGCTGGCGGGCCTGCTCAATCGCGTGCGCCAGCCTTTCAACGTGAACGCGATAGGCCAGGCGGCTGCGCTCGCGGCGCTGGACGACGCCGATTTCGTGGCGCGCACGCGTGCGACCAATGCGGCCGGGCTGCGCCAGCTCGAGGCGGGGTTCACGGTGCGAAAACTCGAATGGGTGTCGAGCGCGGCCAACTTCCTTCTCGTGAAAGTGGGTGACGGCACGCGCGGCTTTGTGGAGTTGCAAAAACGCGGCGTGATCGTGCGCCCGATGAAACCCTACGGAATGCCCGAGTGGCTGCGCGTCACGGTGGGCACCGAGGCGCAAAACACGCGTTTGCTTGGGGCGCTCGACGAGGTTTTGGCCGGAGCCGGTTGATTTTCGCCTAGCCGAGGCGTGACAGAAGATCCGCGGCCGGCGGACCCAAGTGGCGTGTGGTATCGCCCTCGATCCACCGGCCTTCGATCAACAGGCGGATGGGCGTGGCCGGGGTGCCCCGCTCGCCGCTGTGAAACAGGCTGACGAGCAGCTCGACCGCGCGCCGGCCGATCTCGACCTCCTGCTGGTCGATCCCCGACCAAGCCTTGTCGAAAACCCTCGATAGCGTGGCAAGCGACACATCGCCAGGGGCGTTCACGCCGGCGGCCTCCAGCCAGCCGCGCACCTCGCTCACGTGGCAGACGATGGCGGTGGGCTTGTGCCGTTTGAACCACGCGAGAAAGCCCTCGCGGGCGCGGGCGATGTTGCGCGGCTCGTCGCGGCCCTCGATGGCGAAGAGCGGCACGCGGTGGGCCTCGTCCTGCACGGACTGGAAAAAGTGGTAGGGCGACTCGAAGCTGTGGTTGGCGCGGCGCAGCGTCTCGGTGGCGGCGATCATGCCGATGCGCCGGTGGCCGAGCTTGGCGAGCTCGCGTAGGGCGCGGAGCGTGGCGTTGTGCTGGTGATTGGCCACCACGTGCAGGCGGGGCGCGGCGAGCGAATAGCCGATGGCCACGCTGGCGAAGGGTTCGATGTCGAGCTCCAGCTCGGTGCCCGAGAGCGGCTGGGGCGGAAACACCAGGCCGCGGATGCCACGGGCGAGCAGCACCTCGCGCGCGCGCCTCGCTGTCATGCCCGGCTCGGCGAGCCAGAACTCCTCCAGCTTGAAGCCCATCTGAGTGGCGTGACGGAGGGCGCCTTCGTGGTAGACCGCGATGTTACCCAGTTCGCGACCCTCGCGGCGGTCGGTAAAGTTGTTTACCCAGGCGAGCGTCGATTGGAAAGCGGCGGGCTGGCGCTTGCGGCGGTAGTTGCTCAGCGCGGTCAGCATCGGGTCGGGCGCGTAGCCAAGTTCCTTCGCGATGGCGCGGATGCGCGCGCGCTTGGCCGCCTCGACATAGGTGTCGTTCTTCAGCGCGCGCCAGGCGGTGGAGACATGCACGCCTGCTCGGGCGGCGACTTGTTTCAGGGTGACGCGGGCGTCTAGCATGGAGAATTGAGCGAAAAAGAGGCGGGATGAGACCGTTTGCAGTTTCAGGTCGGCGACCGGGGTTGGCCATTGTTTTTTTGTCCGTGTCGCGTCTTCCTCCCTTTCCAATCCTCATGAAAAAGGTCCGCATCGGCATCGTCGGCATAGGAAACATGGGCTACTCTCACGCCCAGCAGATCCTCGCTGGAAAAATTAACCGCCTGGAGCTTGCCGCGGTGGCCGACAGCAGCCCTGCGCGCCTGGCACGCGTGCCGCAGGTAAAGGGATTCAAGACCGCCGAGGAGATGATGGCCTCCGGCCTCTTGGACGCAGTGCTGATCGCCACGCCGCATTACGGCCACACCGCGATCGGCATCGCCGCGCTCAAGGCCGGCCTGCACGTGATGGTGGAGAAGCCGATCTCGGTGCACCGGGCGGATTGCGAGCGGTTGATCGCCGCCTACAAGGGGCGCGAGAAGAAGCAGGTCTTCGCCGCGATGTTCAACCAGCGCACAGACTGTTATTATCAGAAGATTCGCTCGCTGATTCAAAGCGGGGAACTGGGCGAAATCCGCCGCGTGAATTGGATCATCACCAACTGGTTTCGCACCCACGCCTACTACGCCTCGGGTGGCTGGCGCGCGACCTGGGCCGGCGAGGGCGGCGGCGTGTTGCTCAACCAGTGCCCGCACAATCTCGACCTTTTCCAATGGATGTTCGGCCTGCCGACCAAAGTATCGGCGAAGTGCGCCTTCGGCAAATACCACGACATCGAGGTCGAGGACGACGTGACCGCCGTCATGGAGTTTAAAAACGGCGCGACCGGAGTGTTCATCACATCGACCGGCGAGGCGCCCGGCACCAACCGGCTCGAGATCACCGCCGAGCGCGGCAAGGTGGTCTACGAAAACGACAAGATCACCTACACCCGGAACGAGATTCCGATGGGCGAGTTTTCGCGCACCACCCCGCACAGTTTTGCCGTTCCCTCGACGTGGGACGTCTCGATCCCGGCCGCCGGCCACGGCGGGCAGCACAACGAGATCCTGCAGAACTTCACCGATGCAATTCTCGACGGCGCGGCTCTGATCGCCCCCGCTCCGGAGGGTATTCACTCGGTGGAGCTGGCCAATTCGATGATACTTTCGGCCTGGCTGGACAAGCCCGTGACCCTGCCCATCGACGGCCGCAAGTATGAGCGCCTGCTGAAAGCCAAGATCACCGAGTCCGCCCGGAAGGGGAAAAAGAAGGTCGTCAAGGAGGCCGCCCCTGTCGATTTCGCAAAGTCCTTCGGCAAGTAACCCCTGATACCCGTTTCCATGAAACTATCCCAAGTCGCCGTCCAGCTCTACACCCTGCGTGATTTTTGCAAAACCGCCGCCGATGTGGCGGCCACGGCGAAGAAGGTGCGAGCCATCGGCTACACCGCCGTTCAGATCAGCGGAGTCGGACCTGTGCCCGAGTCCGAACTTGTTGCAATCTTCCAAGGCGAAGGTCTTACGATCTGCGCCACGCATGAGCCCTCGTTGATGATTCTCGACGAGCCCGAGGCGGCCATCGAGCGCCTTCACAAGCTGGGCACAAAACTGACCGCCTATCCGTATCCC
>JBDLWD010000370.1:0-5032 GCA_039804465.1 Verrucomicrobiota bacterium
GGTCATGTTCGGGATGAACGACGTCGGCCGCCATCTTTACGCGCCCGAAAAGTCCGGCCCCGGGACGGAGGCCGCGCGAGCCGACCGCGCCGCCGCCTTCGAGACGTCCATGCGCGAACTCGCGCGGCGTCTGCTCGACGCGGGGGCCCGCGTGATCCTTGTGCAGCCCTCGCCCTTCGACGACACCGCGAGACTGGAGCTCCCCGATCTGCCCGGCTGCGGCGCGGCGCTCGCCGGCTACGCCGCGACCGTCCGCCGTCTCGCGGCCGAACTCGGCGTCGCCACGATCGATTTCAACGGGCCCATGACCGACCTCAACCGCCGGCGCCAGGCATACGATCCCGCCTTCACCCTCGTAGGCCGAGACCGCGTGCATCCAGGCAAACCCGGCCACCTCGTCATGGCCTACCTTTTTCTTCGGGCGCAAGACGAGCCGGGACTCGTCTCCGCCGTGCACATCGACGCGTCCGCGGGCCGTCTCTCGAAGGCGGAAGGCGCGGTCGTCGCCGACCTCGAGGCCTCGCCCGCCTCCGTCGCCTTCGACATCACCGAGGCCGCCCTGCCCTTTCCGGTCGATCCCGAGTCCGCGCCGGCCCTCGGTCTCGTGCCGTTCTCCGAAGCGCTGAATCGTCAAATCCTGCGCGTCGCCGGCCTGGCGCCCGGCCGCCACCGGCTCGCCATCGACGACGAGCCGGTCGGCGAATTCGACGCCGAGGCCCTCGCCCGGGGGGTGAATCTCGCGGATCTGCCGCACACGCCCCAGCTGCGCCAGGCGCGCGCCGCGCGAGCGGCCCTGGCCCGCAAATGGGAGGCGGAAGGCGGGCTACGGTCGATCGCCTACTCCGAGCACTTCGCATGGCCCGACGCTCCCCGCCCGCTCGATCTCGCGGCGATGCGCGCCCGCGTAGAGGCGCGCATCGCCGCGACCGGCTCGTCCAATTCCTGGGTGGCCGCCCAGCACCGCGCCTGCCTGGAGCTCAAGCCCCGCGAACCCGAGCTTGCCGCCCAGGCCGAATCCGCGCTCGCGGAGGCGCGCGCGATCGCCCGTCCTCGCCCGCACCGCTCCGCCCTGGCGCCCGCGCGCGCCTCCGCGCCCCGACCCTGATTTACACCGCCCCATGAGACATTTCTTTTTGCTTATCGCCCTCGGGCTGGCCGCCCTCTCCCCCGCCGTGGCCGAGCCCGCGCCGCCCGCCGAGTCGCCCGCCGAGCGCGACGCGCGCATGGCCTGGTGGCGGGATGCCCGCTTCGGCATGTTCGTCCACTGGGGGCTCTATTCGGGACTGGCCGGCAGCTGGCATGGAAAGCCCGTGGCCCACAAAGGCGGCATGGAGTGGCTGCAAAAACTGGTGAAGGCCGACACCGCCACCTACTCCGCCGCCGCGCTTCCGCTTTTCAAGCCCGCCCCGGACTTCGCCCGCGGCTGGGCCCGATTGGCCCGGGAGGCCGGTTGCCGCTACCTGGTTTTCACCACCAAGCACCACGAGGGCTTCGCCCTGCACGACTCCGCCGTAACCGAATTTGACGCCGGCTCGGCGCTCGGCCGCGACCTCGTGCGGGAAATCGTCGAGGCCTGCCGGGCCGAGGGGCTTCGTGTCGGCTTCTACTACTCCGTCATCGACTGGCACCACGATCAATACGACCACGCCCGGGCCCGCGGCCTGCCTTATCCCTTGGCGAAATCCCCCGGTTCCACCGCCGGGCGCGACCACTCCAAATACATCGACTACCTCCATGCGCAGGTGAACGAACTCGTCTCCAACTACGGCACCGTGGACGTGCTGTGGTGGGATTTCAGCTCCAAGGACTTTCAGGGCGACGCCGCCTGGCGCGCCACCGACCTGATCCGCGCCGTCCGCGCCCGACAGCCGAACATCGTCATGAACAACCGGCTCTACGCGGCCTCGACCGTGCAGCTGAAAACCGGGGACGAATACGCCGAATTCTCGCCCGAGCGGGGCGATTTCCTCACGCCCGAGCAACGCATCCCCTCCGACGGCATGCCCGGCGTGGACTGGGAATCCTGCATGACGCTCAACACCACCTGGGGCTACAGCGCTCACGACCGCGCGTGGAAAAAGCCCGCCACGCTCATCCGGAACCTCGTCGACATCGCCAGCAAGGGAGGCAACTACCTGCTCAACATCGGCCCCAAGGGCGACGGCTCGCTCACGCCCGAAACCGTCGATTCCTTCGCCGCCATCGCCGCCTGGATGCGCGTCAACGCCGAGTCGATCCACGGCACCTCCGCCAGCCCCTTCCCCCGCACGCCGGCCTGGGGACGCGCCACCGTGAAAGGCCGCGATCTCTACTTGCACGTCTTCAAGTGGCCCGCGGACGGCCGCCTGCTGGTGCTGGTGAAAAACATCGCCACCTCCGCCGCCTTGCTTGCCGCCCCCGGCTCCGCCTTGCCCGTGCAGCGGACCAAAGGCGGGCTCGTGCTGTCGCTGCCCGCGACCGCCCCCGACCCCGCCGCGAGCGTCATACGCATATCGCTCGACGCCGCGCCCGAGGCGTATTGACAAACCCGTTTCCGACTCCCTCCCCCTCCCCTTCCGCTTCCGACGGCAAACCGAAGTCCGCCCTCCAGCCCCGACCACCCATGCACACGCTCCCTCGCCCCGTTCGCTCCCTTCTGCTCGCCACCATCGGCTGCCTCCTTTTCGCCGCGCCAGGCGGCGCAGCCCCCGGGGCCGCGGACAGCCCGGCCGGCCGCGAACGCCTCTCGCTCGACGCGGGCTGGCGTTTCCATCCGGGCGACATCCCCATGCCCGTGATCAAGGGGCACCGCGATTCCTACCGCAACGCCAAGGCCGGCGTGGCCTGGGGCGCCGCCGCCCCGGACCACGACGACTCGGACTGGCGCGTTCTGGATCTGCCGCACGACTGGGTCGTCGAGGGTCCCTTCGACCCCGAGGAAAACATCTCCCAAGGCTACCGTCCCAGAGGCATCGCCTGGTATCGCCGCTACGTCCGGCTGGACGAGGCCGACCGCGGCCGCCACCTGGAGCTCCAGTTCGACGGCATCGCCACCCACGCCACCATCTGGGTCAACGGCATCCTCGCCCACCGCAGTTGGTGCGGCTACACCCCGTCCTACATCGATATCACCTCCTTCGCCAACTACGGCGACCAGCTCAACTCCATCGTCGTCCGCGTGGACGCAAACGCCCAGGAAGGCTGGTGGTATGAGGGCGGCGGCATCTATCGCCACACCTGGCTGGTGAAGCGCGACCCCGTCCACGTCGTCACCCACGGCGTGCACGCCAATCCGGTGCGCGACGCCTCCGGCGCGTGGTCCGTCCCCGTCGAGGTCACCCTGCAAAACATCTTGCACGACGCCGCGCCCGTCGAGGTGCGGGCCGAGCTGCTCGACCCGGAGGGCCGCCGCGTGGTCGCGGGCGAGGCTCGCGCCGTCGTTCCCGTGCTGGGCCAGGCGACCGCCGCCCTGCCCCTCGCCGTCGCCTCGCCGCGGCTCTGGTCGGTCGACACGCCCACGCTCTACACCGTCCGCGCCACCGTATCCCGCGACGGCCGAGTTCTCGACACCGTCGAGACGCGCTGCGGCTTCCGCACCATCCGCTTCGACTCGAAGCTGGGCTTCTTCCTCAACGACCGGCCGCTTAAGTTGAAGGGCACCTGCAACCACCAGGACCACGCCGGCGTGGGCGTGGCCGTGCCCGCCGCCCTGTGGGACTTCCGCATCCGCAAGCTGAAGGAGATGGGCTCCAACGCCTACCGCTCCGCCCATAATCCTCCCGCCCCGGAGTTCCTCGAGGCCGCCGACCGTCTCGGCCTCCTCGTCATGGACGAGAACCGCAACTTCAACCCCACCCCCGACTACCTGGAGCAACTCCGCCTCATGGTCCGGCGCGACCGCAACCACCCGAGCGTCATCCTCTGGTCGGTCTTCAACGAGGAGCCCATGCAGGGCACCCCCCAGGGCCGCGAGATGGTGCGCCGCATGGTCGCCGAGGTGCGCAAGCTCGACGCCACCCGGCCCGTCACCGCCGCGATGAACGGCGGCATGATGAACCCCGAGGGCGTATTCGAGGCCGTCGATGTCATGGGATTCAACTACGTCCACCGTTCCTACGACGCCTTCCACGCACGCTTCCCCGACCTGCCCATCACCAGCGCGGAGGACACGTCCTCGTTCATGACCCGCGGCGAGTTCGAGACCGACCCCGCGCGCAACGTGATCTCCTCCTACGACACCGAGCACGCGAGCTGGGGCCTTTCGCACCGCGAGGCGTGGAAACGAATCGCCGAGCGCCCCTTCCTAGCCGGAGGCTTCGTCTGGACCGGCTTCGACTACCGCGGCGAGCCGCAGCGCCTGAAGTGGCCCTCCGTCTCCTCGGTTTTCGGCATCATGGATCTCTGCGGCTTCCCCAAGACCGCCTTCCACATCCATCAGGCGCACTGGATCGAGGACCGCCCTGTTCTTGCCCTCGCTCCCCACTGGAACTGGGCCGGCCGCGAGGGCCGGCCGGTGAAGGTCGTCACCATGACCAACGCCGACCGCGTGACGCTCTCCCTCAACGGCGCGCCGCTCGGGGAACGCGCCGCCACCCCGCTCGACTACGTGGAGTGGCAGGTCCCCTACGCCCCCGGCCGGCTGGAGGCCGTCGCCTATAAAAACGGCGCCGTGGTCGCGCGCGCCGTGGTGGAGACCGCGGGCGAGGCCGTTGCGCTCCGCCTGGAGCCCGACCGCGACTCGCTGGCCGGCGACGGACGCGACGCCATGCCGATCACCGTCAGCGCGGTGGACGCGGCCGGCCGAGTCGTCCCCCGCGCCGCTCCGCTCGTCACTTTCTCCGTCGAAGGTCCGGGCGAAAACATCGGCCACGGCAACGGCGACCACAACTGCCACGACCCCGAGCTCGGCCCCGAACGCCGCCTGTTCCACGGACTGGGGCAGCTCATCGTGCGCTCGCGCCTGGGCGCCGGCGAACTCGTGGTGCGCGCCACCTCGCCCGGCCTCGCCGCCGCCGAGCTGCGGGTGCCGGTGCGCGCCGCGCCCCCGGTGCCC
>JBDLWD010000371.1:0-6830 GCA_039804465.1 Verrucomicrobiota bacterium
TGTTCGACGGAGAACAACTCGGCTGGCGCGAAGCCCAGGGCGCCGGCGACCAGAACGGCGGGAAAGGTTTCGCGCCGGGTGTTGTAGGTCATGACGGCGTCGTTGAAGGCCTGGCGCGCGAAGGCGATTTTGTTCTCCGTGCTGGTGAGCTCCTCGGTGAGGCGAAGCATGTTTTGGTTGCCCTTCAATTCGGGGTAGGCCTCGGAAACGACGAGCAGGCGCGAGAGGGCGCCGGCCAGGCCGGTCTCGGCGCCGGCGAGTTGATGGAGCGCGGAGGCGTTGGAGGGATCGGCGGCGGCGTTGCTGGCGGCGGCGGCGGCGATGTTGCGGGCGCGAATGACGGCCTCGAGCGTCTCGCGCTCGTGCTTGAGGTAGCCCTTGGCGGTTTCGACGAGATTAGGGATGAGATCGTAGCGGCGTTTGAGCTGCACATCAATCTGGGCGAAGGCGTTTTTGAAGCGGTTGCGCAACGCGACCAGGCCATTGTAGAGGCCGGCGAGCCAGATACCGAACACGATGACCAGGATGACGAGAACGATTACGAAGAGAGGCAAAAGAGCAGGGGTCATGACGGATGGGTTTGGGGTAAGGCGTGACGGTTGGTCCAGGGTTTGGCCCGGTGCCAAACGATTGCGCCGCGGGAGTCTGCCGGCGAGTCCGAATCGCGGTTGCCATGCGGGCGGCGGGCGGACCAGCTTGGCATGTTTTTCTTTCCGTCACCAACCCATGCCTTCCTCGCCACCCCAGTCTTTTTTTGCTCCGTGATGGCGCGCCGCCTCTGGTTTCTCTTTTGCCTGCTAACGTTGTCCGCCCGGGTGCTCGCCCAGCCGGAGCCGGCGCTGTTTGCCCCCGTGCCGCTGGCGCCTGCGCCGGTGGCGTCCGGGAGTCTGATCGTAAGCGAGGAGGCGGCACGGCGCGCGCTGGCGCTGGGTTTCGCCGCCACGGCGGCGGCCCAGGCGGAGGCCTTGATGGCGCGTGGAGGGTCCGGTCAGGCGAGTGACGCGGCCGCGCTCTTGCTGGCGACTGCGCGCATGGAGCTGGGGGACCTTTCTGGTGCGGAGCGTGCGCTGGCCGCCCACGGCGACACGCGTCCGCCGGCCTACCGTCTCCGCGCCGGTTTGCTTGCGGCGCGGCAGGGACGCGTGCCGGCGGCCCAGGCGGAAGTCGCGGCCTTGCGGCCCGAGATGCTTACCCCGGAGGAGCGGTGCTGGTTATTTTTCCTCCAAGGCATGACAGCCGAGGCGGAGCGTGATGCGGGGCGGGCCGCGGTGGCCTACGAGCAGGCGCTCAACGCGGCCTCGTCGGACTGGCAGCGCGCGCGCCTTAGGCTGGCCCGTGAGCGGCTCCGGCTCGGTCAGGGGGAGGTTACCGAGACTCAGGCAAACGTCCTGCGCGAACAGGCAGAGCGCTATTCGGGACGCGGAGTCGGCGCGGATTTCGCGGCGCAGCACGCGGTCGCGCTGAATCTTTTGGGCCGTCGGGAGGCGGCGACGGCCTACTTGCAGGCGCAGATCGCCGCCATGCCGGACGGACTTTCGGCCTCGCGCGACGATCTAAGGCTCGTGCTGGGCTTGATCGCCGGGCCGGACAGGGCCGAGGGCCGGGCCGCGCTGGAGCAGATTTTGACCGTGGGTGGGGATGCCGGCGAGCAGCGGGTGGCCTTGCAATTGCTGGCGGAGTCGGCCGGCGCGCCGGAGACCCGCGACCGGCTGCGCCGGACGCTGGACGAACTCCTGATGCGTGCTCCCGCCCACCTCCTT
Source organism: Verrucomicrobiota bacterium (assembly GCA_039804465.1). Taxonomy (GTDB): domain Bacteria; phylum Verrucomicrobiota; class Verrucomicrobiia; order Opitutales; family Opitutaceae; genus IMCC26134_A. The sequence goes on from JBDLWD010000371.1 coordinate 1,761, forward strand.
ACCGAGGATCTGCTCGTCGCGCGAGCCGAGCTGGCGCTCGCCGCCCAGGACTATGCGCGCGCCGAGGCCGACGCGCGCGACCTGCTGGCCCGGTTCCCGTCTTCGACGCAACGCGCCCGGGCGCTCACGCAGCTGGCCTCCGCGGCCTGGGATCGGGAGCGTTACCGCACGGCGGCGGATTACGCCGCGCAAGCCGCCGCCGCCGCGCCCGACCGGGACGCCGCGGCATCGTTGCGTCTGCTTTCCGCCGAGGCTTCGTATCGGGCGCAGGACTACGCCGCTGCGGCGGAGACCTATGCGGCCGTGGCCGAGGCTCCGCCCGCGGGGGTTCCCGCCGCGTCCGCGATGTTTCAGGAGATCATGTCGCGGATGGAGTCCGGGCGTCTGGGCGACGCTGGAGCCGCCATAGACCGCCGGGCCGCCAACCCCCGCTTCGACGCGGTCGCGCGCTGGCAGGCCGAGTGGAACTTGGCGCGCGCGCTGCAGGCCGCCGGCCAGCGCGAAGCCGCGCTGGCGCGGGTGGTGCGGCTGCGGGAAGAGCCCGGCGTGGAAGGCCGGCCTCCGGCGCTTCGCGCCCGGCTGGCGTGGCTGGAGGCGCGGCTGGCGCAGGACACCGGGCAGTCCGACGTCGCTTTGCGGGCCGCTCGCGGCGTGCCCGGTCGACTGGATGGGGTGGAAGCGACTCTGGCCGGTGAGATCGCCGGCCTGGCCCGCCTCGTCGAGGCCGAGGCGCTTTTTGATCTGGGTCGTGGCGAAGAGGCCGCCGCGGTGCTGCGTTCCCTCCGCGAAGGCGGCGCGCGCACCGAGGCGGCCCTGCAATCCTATCTGGTGGAGGCCGACTATCTCGCCGACATCGGGCGTCTGGTCGACGCCCAGGGGCTGTTGGTCAGCTTTGCCGACGAGCATCGCGATCACGAGTATGCTCCGGATGCGATTTTTCAGGCCGCGCTCAATGCTGAGAGGCGGGGCGAGGACGCCTATTTCCGCGAGGCCTATCTGCTGCTCGAGGATCAACTGGTGAAGCGGTATCCGCGCAGCAGGCTGGTGTTCTCGGCGAGGTTGAAGCAGGGCGACCTCTTGAGGCGTCTGGGGGATTTCGCTGCGGCCCAGCGCATCTACGAGGATCTGGCCAACAACAACGCCCAGCACCCGGACATTGCGCGGGCCCAGATCGCCCTTGCTGACTGTCACAGGGCCCAGGTCGAGGGCGACCCCTCTCACTTTGAGAGCGCCATCACCATTTTGGAGCGGCTGCGCGACCTCGCCAGCGCGTCGTCGGATCTGCGGGCGGAGGCCGGGTTCAAACTTGGCGACATGCTTGCGCAGCGTGACGCGCAATCTGCCCTGGCCTCGTGGTGGCCCGTGGTTGATATGCTGTTGCTCGATCTGGATCGCGCGACGGGATTGGGTGTGGAGGGCAGATACTGGATGGGGCGTTTGCTCGTGCGCATGGCGGGGGTGCTGGAGCAGGCGGGCAGGGCGGAAGAGGCGAGGGAAGCCTGGCGACTCCTGGCCGCCCGCGGTCTGCCCGGAGCCGTCCTCGCCCGCGCCCGGCTCGACGCGGTCCAGACCGGGCCTGCGTCTTTGCCCGCCCCCTCGTCTTGAGCGCCCGGCCTTGCCTCGATTTTCCAATCCTTTTTCCCCGATTTAATCCATGGACACCTCCAATCTCAGTCTGCTCGCCAGCGGGGGCCCGATCATGTGGGTGCTGCTGGCGCTGGGCGCGCTGGCGCTGGCGCTTTTTGTCGAGCGCATGCTCTACCTGCATCGCGGTCAGATTCGCTCCACGGAATTCGTGGACGGCATCAAAAACATCCTGGCCCAGCGCCGCATGGTCGAGGCCGTGACGGTGTGCGAGGAGGCGCCCGGCCCGGTGGCGGCGGTGGTCAAGGCGGCCTTGCTGCACGCGGATGACGACGAGGTGCGCATGCGCTACGCGGTCCAGGATGCGGCGGTGACGGAATTGCCCTCGCTCGAGCGCAGGTTGGGCGCCCTCGCGGCCATAGCCCACGTGGCCCCCCTGGTCGGCCTGCTCGGGACGGTGCTCGGCATGGTGACCACGTTTCGCGCGTTCATGTCGGGCGGACAGTATGCGACGGCGCAGGCCCTCGCGGGCGGGATGTGGCAGGCGTTGCTCACCGCCGGCGCCGCGCTGGCCCTCGCCATCCCGGCGCATCTGGCGCATCACCTCCTGCATGGCCGCGTGCGCGCAATCGTGCGCGATGTGGAGTGGGCGGGCAACGAGATCATGCGCTATCTGCTCGTCGATTATCGCGGGCGCGGGGGGGAGACGCGTCGATGATCACGCGTCCGCTGGATCTCGCCGCACGGTTGAAGCCGGTCCCGCGCGGACTGGATGCTTTGTTTTATGTGAACGTCGGGGCGCTGGCGGTTTTTTTCTTTGTTTTTGGCTCACGATTCGTGCTCGCGCCGGGCCTCGCAGTGGACTTCGCGTTGCCGCGCGCGGAGAGGGTGGCAACGTCATCGCTCACCACCGATGTCGTGATCGCGGTGCCCGGCCCGGACATGGCGGTGGTGGACGGCGCGGTTTTGGACTTCAAGGGCCTCGGCGAGTGGTTGCGTGCCCGCGCCGGTTCAGCCGGTTCCGCCGAGGCGCCGCGCAAGCGATTGTTGGTGCAAGCTTCCGGCGCGTTGCCCGCTCGTGATTTGGCGCGCTTATACACGCTCGCCGCCGACGCGGGTTTTGCCGGCGTGTTGATTGCCACCGACGGAGGCGCGGAGGTCGGCGCCCGCTGAAGAATTTAATGGAGACCAAGAGCGATTCCGTCGGAGGTGCGCGCGGGGCGGCGGCCTCTCCTTCGCATGGGCGTTGGTTCTGGCCTGCGCTGCTCGCCATCGCGGTGGGAGGGGGCATGACGCTTGCGGCGGCCTGGGTGAAACTGCCCGATGCGCCGGCGACTTTCACCGCGTCAGACCGGGATGCGCCCGAGCTTGTTGTTACGCGTCTTCGTTCGCTGCCCGCAGATGGCGAGATCAGGGAGCGCCTCCGTCTCCTCGATCCATCGCCTCTGTTTTTACCCGGCGGGGTGAGTGCCGATGCGGACGTGGGGAACGCGCGCATCGAGCACAGGCAGGGTGGAGCGGTGGGTGCGGGTATTCCGCCGGCCCTGGCCTTTTCCGATCAATCTCCGGCGAGAGATATTTTGCGGCCCGATGCACCCCGCTCAGGGCTGGAGGCCGAGACATGGGTGACGACCGATCGCTGGTTCGACGGCATGTCGCGCAACGGGGATGGCGCCCAGGTTGCCGCTCCTGCCGATGGCGCGAGCATCCACGTCGAGGTGTTTGCCGCTGGCCGGGTTGAACGCATGGCGAGGATCGAGGTCCCAAGTGATCCGGCCTTTTCGGCCGACAGTTGGCGTCCCTTGGAACTGCGGGTGTTGGTGAACGAAATCGGCGCCGTCGCTTCGCCTGTGATTATTCGCGGATCAGGCGTGGATGAATTGGATGAACGCCTGTGCGCGGTCATCGCCAAGGAACTGTTGCCCAGATTGCGTTTGCGTCCCGGCGCGTATCGTTTGATAGCTGGATCCTGAGGATTGCGCTGAAAATTTTCCCCGGGCGGGCAAAATTGCAGTTGACGGATACTCGGCGGGATTAGACGTTCAACGCCCTTTTCGTTTTTTGACCCTTTCCGGTTCGCCCAGATAGCTCAGTTGGTAGAGCACGCCCTTGGTAAGGGCGAGGTCGCCAGTTCGAATCTGGTTCTGGGCTCCAGGTCAAAAATCGGATTTTCCTAATCCACAATAACTACAACGTCTCCCAACTCCCATGGCCAAAGGCACATTCGAGCGCAAGAAACCCCACGTCAACGTCGGCACCATCGGCCACGTCGATCATGGCAAGACCACCACCACCACCGCCATCCTTGCCGTGCAGGCGCGCAAGGGCCTGGCTGAGGTCAAGACCTACGCTGACATCGCGAAGGGCGGCACCGTTCGTGACGCGTCCAAGATCGTCACGATCTCCGTCGCCCACGTGGAGTATGAGTCCGACAAGCGCCACTATGCGCACGTCGACTGCCCCGGACACGCCGACTTCGTGAAGAACATGATCACCGGCGCGGCCCAGATGGACGGCGCGATCCTCGTGGTCTCCGCCGCCGACGGCCCGATGCCCCAGACCCGCGAGCACATCCTCCTCGCCCGTCAGGTCGGCGTGCCGAAGATTGTTGTCTGGCTCAACAAGGTCGACCTCATCGACGACAAGGAGCTCCTCGACCTCGTCGAGATGGAGATCCGCGAGCTGCTTTCCAAGTATCAGTTCGATGGCGACAACGCCACCATCGTCCGTGGTTCCGCCACCGCCGCTCTTGAGGGCAAGCCCGAGGGCGAGGCCGCGATCGGCGCTCTGATGAACGCCATCGATGCCGACATCCCCGAGCCCGCTCGCGAGATGGACAAGCCCTTCCTGATGTCCGTCGAAGACGTGTTCTCGATCACCGGCCGCGGCACCGTCGCCACCGGTCGTATCGAGCGCGGCGTTGTCAAGGTCAACGACACCGTCGAGATCGTCGGTCTCAAGGACACCAAAGAGACCGTCGTCACCGGTATCGAAATGTTCCGCAAGCTCCTCGACTCCGGTCAGGCTGGCGACAACGTCGGTATCCTCCTCCGCGGTATCGACAAGGACGGCATTGAGCGCGGCCAGGTTCTGGCCGCCAAGAAGTCCATCACCCCTCACCACAAGGCCAAGGCTGAGATCTACGTTCTCTCCAAGGAAGAGGGTGGCCGTCATACCCCGTTCTTCAATGGCTATCGTCCCCAGTTCTACTTCCGCACGACCGATGTGACCGGAATCATCAACCTGCCCAAGGGCGTCGAGATGATCATGCCCGGTGACAACATCTCCGTCGATATCGAACTCATCGTTCCGATCGCCATGGAGAAGACCCAGCGCTTCGCCATCCGCGAGGGCGGTCGCACCATCGGCGCCGGCCGTATCACCGAGATCACCGAGTAATCTCTGTTTATTATTAGATTCACAACCCGCCGAGGCCTGTTAACGGGCCTCGGCTGTGTTGTCTAAAGCTTTTTCCTACAGGCGTGT
>JBDLWD010000372.1:0-2834 GCA_039804465.1 Verrucomicrobiota bacterium
CGGAGCGCACGACCACGCCACCTACAAGGTCTCCGGGGCTAGAAAAGGTAATGCCAAACCAAAAGCGGCGACCGGAACGATCCGGACCGCTGAGGAAAGCCGCCGTCCCCTGCCCCGACACGCCGTCAATGGGGTTGCCGAGCTTGGTCGCGGACGGAACGACGGGGGCCGGCGCGTCGGGCGAGGTCTGGCGACCCAGCCCGATGACCTGGAGGCCGCTCGCGTCGCTATCGGCGGCGGTGAGCAACAGCGTGTCGGGGCGGGCGGCGACGAATTCGCGCGCGACGCCGATTGCGGCGTCGGCGCGGCGGAAGGCCTCGAGCACCCCGGAGGCGTTTTGGACGTTGGCGAAGTCATCCGTGCCCTCCTCTTCGACCACGAGGGCGAAACGCTTTCCCGAACGTGCAAGAACCCGCAGGGCTGCCTCGGTCATCTGAGCGACGGTGGGCGCTTTAGACTCGTAGGGCGGCAGCCCAACCCGCACCGACTCTTCTTCGGTCAAAGCATGGTAGGTGGCATCCTCGGCAAACACTCCGAGCAACTTGATAACAGCGGGATTGGCGGACGCGGAGGCCAGCTGCCCCTTGGTGAAAACCACAGTATACCCGGCCGCACGCGCCTCGGCAATGAGATCGCGCCCATCGGTGCGCGTCCCCTTACCGTGATGCCCTGAGGCGCCGGCAGGCAAAAGATGTTTTTCACCGGCTGCCAGAATCACATCGGCGCCGCTCGCGAGGATCGTCGCGGCGATGCCTGCATAATCGGAACGCCTCGGGCTGCTGGCGAGAAACACACCCGTGCCCGGCTCCGCGATCTGACCGCTTTGCACGATTCCCACCGCCAGTCCGGCGCGAAGGGCCTCGACGAGCAGGGGCGCATCCGCGCCGGAGCGGGCGGTGATCGGGGCGCCGCCGTCGGTGCCATACGAATCGGCCACGACCTTCACGCCCCACGCGTGGACCGTGCCGCCGCCGTGCGAGGTCGGGGAAAAACCGTCGCTGAAATGCGAACGATAAAGGGCCACCCCGGGTAATCGGTCCCAGTTGGTCAGGCCGTCGGGACCGACGGTTGCCATACGGAATGCGTTCCAGGCCGCCAGCGAGGAACCGTCGGGATGGACTAGGATAACGTTACCCGCCTTGGGCGCAGCCGCTGCGAAGCAGGGCAGGAGCGAGGCAAAAGACGCAAAAAGCGGAACCAATCTTTTCATGAGCGCCAAGGTGGGCACCCCCTGGTCGCTTTGCAAATCGCTGTAGCTTAGCTGCGCTCGACATGACGGCGCCAGCGAAGCGCCACCGACACGAGTGCTATCAGCGCCGGCACTTCGACTAGCGGACCTACCACCGCGGCAAAGGCGGCGCCCGACGTCAGGCCGAACACGCCGACCGCCACGGCGATCGCCAGCTCGAAGTTGTTCCCCGCAGCCGTAAACCCGAGTGTCGCCGCCCGCGGATAATCGGCCCCTACCTTCGAGCTGATCCAGAACGTCACACTGAACATAAGCGCGAAATACGCCAACAACGGCAATGCGATGCGTAAGACATCCATCGGGCGGGCCAGCACCTGATCCCCTTGCAGGCTGAACATGACCACTATGGTGAATAGCAACGCGCCAAGCGTCAAAGGGCTGATCGCGGGATGAAACTTATGGTCGAACCACTCCGTGCGGGAGCCACGCCGCAGCATCAGGCGCGTCAACCATCCGGCAATAAACGGAATACCCAGATATACGAACACGCTGCTCGCAATGGAGGCGATGGTAACGGCTGAGAGATCGAGTTCGCCAAGGTCGACGCCGACCAGAGGCGGAAGGATTTTCAGGAAAAACCACGCGAGCGGGGCGAAGAAGAACACCTGGAAAATCGCGTTGGCCGCCACCAGGCCCGCGCAATACTCGCGACTGCCGCCGGCGAGGTCGTTCCAAACGAGGACCATGGCGATGCAGCGCGCAATGCCGACCAGAACCAGTCCGGCGAAATACTCGGGGTGGCCGCGCAGGAAAATCGCGGAGAGGGCGAACATCAGGATCGGACCCACGAGCCAGTTTTGAACCAGCGAAAGCGCGAGCACACGCTTGTCGCGAAACACGTCGCCAAGCTCCTCGTAGCGAACTTTGGCGAGCGGCGGATACATCATCACAATAAGGCCGATCGCGATCGGGATTGAGGTCGTGCCGACGCTCCACGCGGTGAGCGCCTGGGCCACCTGCGGCGCGAGCTTGCCGAGCGCCACGCCGACCGTCATCGCGAGGAAAATCCAGACCGTCAGCCAGCGGTCCAGGAATGAGAGACGGCCGGCGGGATATTGCGCGCTCATATCAGGATTTTCAGCACCGACATCCTGCCTCAAATGCGGCGCGGTCCATAGCGGGGGAAATTCCGGGAATGCAGGGGGGCGTTACTCGCCATCAGGCTTCACGCGGGCGGAGGCGAGCTTTTCGGCGTGCAATGCGGCGCGGGGCAGACCGAGGGCGGCGACGGCCGAGGCGAGCGCGAAAGCCGCGGCACCCCAAAGGCAGCCCTGCAAACCTGCGATCTGGTAGCAGGCGCCCGAGAGTAGGCAACCGACCAGGCGACCGCCGGCGTTGGCCATGTAATAGAACCCGACGTCGAGCGCGACCTTGTCGCCGTCGGTGTAGTCAAGAATCAGATACGAATGCACGGCGGAGTTCACCGCAAAAACCGCGCCAAAAAGGGCGAGGCCGCCCACGACCGCCGGGCCGGAGGGAGCCCCCGACAGCAAGGCCACGGGGATAGCCGCGGCGACCGCAGCCAACACGAAGGCCCAGCCCGCGGCCGTGCCGCCAGTGGGAGCACGCCCGCGGAGCAAAGCCG
>JBDLWD010000373.1:0-4149 GCA_039804465.1 Verrucomicrobiota bacterium
GCGACGGGCGGGCCGCGCCCGCATCGTCGAAGGACACGGCGTCGCCGGCGACGAAGGACGCGGCGGAGCCGGAGAGTTGCCAGTTGTTTGTCGAGGCTATGTCCCAGACGCCGGACGATGCGCCGGTCCACGTGACGGATCCGGGGGCGCGGGTTACGGGGACGTTCAGGACCAGCGCGCCGGCGCCCAGGCTGAGGGTGTAGGGGGTGCCGTCGGGCACGACCACGGACAGGTTCGCGGCGGAGCCGGAGAGCGCGCCGCTGTAGGTGAGCAACGTGTAGGCTCCCGGCGCGAGCGGGCCGGCGAGGGGATTGAGGATGAGGGCTACGGTCCCCGAAAGAGACAGGTTGCCAGTTATGGCGACGCGGTCGGAAGGGGCGGGGGCCGGGGCCACATCAAAGGCCAGCACGGCCCCGTCCGCGGCCGCCAGGCCCGCGCCGAGGGAAAGGGTGCCGGCGGAGTTCATGCCATCGCCGGGCGTGAGCGCGCCGCGATATTGCAGCGAGACGGGTCGGGAAACGGAGCCGGCGCCGGCGAGGCGCCCGCCGGAGACTCCCCGGGCGGGCGCGCCGCCCCAGGCGCCGCCCCACACGACTACCGGGGAGCCCGTGAGGGCGCCGTCCACCCGCAGCGATCCGTCCCACACGGTGGTGGCTCCGGAGTAGGCGTGCGCGCCGGTGATTCGCAGGGCGCCGCGGCCGGCCTTGACCAGCCGCATCGGGCCGGCGAAGGAGCCGGCGGAGCCGTCGATCGTGTAGTCTTTTGGGGAATACACCGTGACGTCGCCCGGGCGCGTCTCGCCGGAAAGCGCGACCGGGGCGGCGTTTCCGCCGGAGAGGTCGAAAAGGGCGGAATCGCCCGCGGACCAGGCGGCGGGCGCGCCGGTGGCGGAATCGCGCCAGGCGGAGGCGCCGGACCAGGCGTAGCCGGACGCCCCGCCAGACCACACGAGCCGCGAGCGCACCATGGGCGGCGGAGGCGGGACGGTCATGCCGGCCCCCAGGTAGTAGTCGACGTTAGAGCCCTGCACATAGCCCTTGGCGGTGGTCTGAGCGCGGTAGGCCGGGTTGTGCATCAGCGTGTAGAGACGGTCGGTCGCCAGGTGGTGGGTGGTGAAGATGCGGAGCGAGGCGTAGTCGTTGGAGACGACGACCACCTCCTCGCGCCAGTCGCCGAGGATGTCTCCCCAGAAGGCGGGGCGGCCGCCGTAGGCCTGGTGGACGCCGGAGTTGTAGAGACTCCACAGGCGGCCAGTCGTGCCAGCGGCCTGGTTGAATTTGTTGATCACGGGGGCGGGGGCCCCCGTGCCCGCGCCGTCGATGAACTCGCGCAGGAGGTCCGCGTCCCACCAGAGGCCCTCCGGGGCCCAGACGGTGTTCGCGTAGATCTGCCGGCCCTTGGCGTTGAAGATGCCGCCCTGGGTGGAGTATATCTCGTAGCCTTTGTGGGTGGAGTTGATGTCCAGGGCGATGCCGCGACCGACGTCGACGACGTCGGTGGCATACCATTTTTTGATCATGCGGCCGGTGCCGGCGTCATACAGCGCGGTGGCCAGGAAGGTCGGGTTGTTCTGCTGGATGACGTAGTTTTCCAGGCCGGGGCGGTCGGGGTCTATATCCGCGATGTGGAACCGGTCGCCGTGGGTGACCTCGTCCGCGGCGAAGAGCTGGGCTCCGTTGTCGTCGATGACGTGTCCGATTTCGCAGATCTCGTCTTTGCCGTCGTTGTCGACGTCGGCGACGCGGATCTGGTGGCCCTCGGCGCCGGCGAAGGTCTGCGGAGTGGACCAGCGCAGGCTGAGCTGGCCCTGGCGGTAGTCGAAGGCGCTGAAGACGCGGTAGAACGGTCCGGAGCCGTCGCGGTTGTAGCCATAGAAGAGGACGCTGGGGCGCTTGCCATCGAAGTAGGCGACGGCGCACTTGTTGGTGAGCGTGCCGTATTGCGACCACGGGTTGGGCAGGGCGGTGCGGCCGAGCTCCGCGCCGGTGAGTCCGCTAATGATGGAGACGAACTGGGCGGTGTCGGCCGGGGCGGACACACTGGCCACGACCTGGCCCGCGGCATTGGTGACGGTGACGCCGTTGGCGGTGCGAACGGCGACCTCGGCAAGGCCGTCGCCGTCGAGATCATAGACGGTGACGTTGTCGGTGTCGCCGACCGAGATGGCGGAGGCGCCCGGCTCGTAGGAGTATTGGTTAACCGAGTTGGGCCCCATGTCCATGCGCCAGAGGAAGGTGCCGTCGCGCTTGTAGGCCTCGAGATACTGGCGGAGTCCGGAGACGGTGCCGACGCGGTCGACGAGAAAGTCGTATTCTCCATCGCCGTCGAAATCTCCTACCCAGCAGAACTTGACGTCGTAAGGCGTGGCGGGCGCGTCGGGGTTGGGGAAAGGGGTGGCGAGCGGGAGAGCGATGGACGGGAGCGTGAGCGTGTTGCCTGCCGGCGAGGCGGAGTTGGCGGGCAGGGTGTAGGCCGCGCCCCGGGCCTTCTCCACGCCGTCGAGCACGGGGGCGACGGCGTAGGTGATGGCGCCGGCCAGCGCGGAGGAGCCCGGGGAGTCGAGAAAGTTGGTCGACGAAGTGATCGGAGTCGTGGTGATCCGGACCGGATCCGCGCCGGCGAGGGAGCGGTAGACGTGGAACCCGATGTCGCCGGGTTCATCGCCCAGCAGACGCCAGCCCACATAGGCTTGAGTGGAACTTGCGCGCACCGCGACCACCCCGCGGCCCAGCGTCTCCATTTGCCGCTGGGCCCGCAGGAGGGGAGTCGCGGCCAGGCACCAGGCGACAAACAGGAGCGGTAAAACGAAGCGAAGGCGGCGCATTGGGTAGGTTGGCGCTCCTGCGGAAGGAGTCAGGGGGCGTTGGCGCGCAGCAGGCGCACCTCATAGACGCCGCCGGCGAGGGAGCCGGGGTGGGCGACGAAACGCACGGGAAGTTCGCCGTCTTTCAAGCCGGCCAGCAGCTCGGGCGTAAGGGGGTAGCGTCGCTCCACGAAGCGGCCTGGCTCGGCGCCCACGAGGCGCTCGACGCCCACGACGGAGCCGCCTGCCATAACATCGAAGGAGCGTCCGCGGTCGCCTCCCCAGTAGGTGACGGCGAGGACTGCGGTCGTCGCCCCGCCGGTTCGCAAGGTGTAGCCGAAGACGCGGCCGTGGCGCCAGCGCCGGCCCTCATGCTCCCCGGTGGCGGTCTCCTCGCCGAAAAAGGCGTGGTCAGCTTCGGGTTGCTGCTCGCCGACGCGCACAAGGGCGAGCGTGGCGGCCTCGCGCTCGAGCTTGGCGCGTTCGGTCAATGCAAGGCGGGCCTGCTCGGCCGAGCGTGCCTCGCGCGAGGTAACGTCGAAGTAGATTTGGTAGCGCTGGTCGTGCAGGCGGAAGAACGGGACCAGGGGCAAGCCCTGGGCCGGCGCGGGATCGGCGATCTCGCGGATGCGAAAATGCAGCGGACCGGAGGCGCGGTCGGCGAGCACGTGAGCAGGTATGTCGGCGGGCGAACCGATGAGGGCGGGCGCGCGGTCCAGCGGTTCCAGCGTGCCCATGGGGATGTGGGCTCGGCGACCCTCGCCCGCGGACAAGTCGTGGGTGCCTGCAGGCGAGGCGAGCAAGACCGGACCGTGGAGGATGGCGTGCCAGTTGGAGCCATCAGGCAGGCGCTCGACGGTGGTGCGCATGGGCAGATCCAGTTCCACTATGTCGCCGTCGCGCCATTCGCGGCGCACGGCCATGTAGGAGGACGGGGTGGAGTCGACGTCGACGGGCGCGCCATTTACCCGCACGCGGAAATCTTTGGCCGCCACCCAACCGGGATGGCGGAGGCGGAGGGTGAAGTCGGCAGGTTTATCCAGCCGAAGGACCAGGCGGGTGGACGCCTCGTCGGGAAAGGCGGTTTCCTGGCGCAGCACGAGCCCGTAGCGGGGATCGCGAAGCTCCGAGGCGAGAAAGAGGTTCACGTAGATGCCGTCCTCTGACCGGGCGTAGACAAATGTTCCGTAGCGGGCGGGGTTTTCCATGCCCGTGCCCACGCAGCACCAGAAGTGTTCCTGCGGCTTGGAGTAGACCCGGTAGTGGGCCGGTCTGATAGGGGTGAAATAGACGAAGCCGGGCCTCGCGGGATTGATGGCCGAGAGCAGGTGGTTGAGCAGGGCGCG
>JBDLWD010000374.1:0-3194 GCA_039804465.1 Verrucomicrobiota bacterium
ATCGACACGGTCGACCGGCTGCAGCGCGAGAATCTCCAGCTGAAGGAACAACTCGCCGGCGCGCGCGCGGCCGTGCTCGACGCCTCGCGCGTGGCCGCGGCGGGCAACAACGATGGCGACATGGGCGTGGCCCTGCCGACCGAGCCTTCGCAAGGCGGTTTCATGGCCGATCCTTCGGGCAACGCGCCCCTGCCTCGCGGCCTGCCATCCCAGCCGGAATACTCCTCGCCCGTGCCTGTGGTGCCGGTCGCGCCTCCGTCACCCGCGCCTTCCGCCCCCTTCGTGACCACGCCGCCCCTGCCGGCTCCCCTGCCTGCGGCGCCCGCCGCAGGAACCCGTCGCCACGTGGTGGCCAAGGGAGACACGCTGCAATCCATCGCGCTCCGCCACTACGGCTCGCGTTCGCGATTCCGCGAGATTCTCGCCGCGAACCGCGATCAACTGCCCAGTGAGAACAGCCCGCTGCGCATCGGGATGGAGTTGCGTATCCCGCAGTAAGCCGGCGCGTCGCGTCCGCCACTCGCGTTTCCCGTCATGCCGCAAACCTCCCGGCGCACGTCCATCTTTACCGAATCGCTGATCCGCGAAATGTCGCGCGTCGCGGCGCAGCACAACGCCATCAACCTCGCCCAGGGTTTTCCTGATGGCAACCCGCCCGAGGCCTTGGTGGAGGCGGCGCGCGCGGCGATGGACGCCGGACGGCACCAATATGCCGTCACCTGGGGCGCGCCCGAGCTGCGCGACGCGCTGGCGGCGAAGCTGACCCGCTTCACCGGCCTGGCGGTCGACCCGCAGCGCGAGCTCGTTGTCACCTGTGGCGCGACCGAGGCGATGATGGTCGCGATGATGACGGTGTGCGACCCGGGCGACCGGGTCGGCCTCTTCTCGCCCTTTTACGAGAACTACAACGCCGACGCCATTCTCACTGGCGCAACGCCAGTCCACGTGCGGCTAAACCCGCCCGGCTATGGCTTCGATCCGGCCGAGCTGCGTGCGGCCTTCGCCAGCGGTCTGAAGGCCTTCATCCTTTGCAACCCGTCCAACCCCTGCGGCCGCGTTTTCACCCGAGCGGAGCTTATGCAGATCGCGGCGCTGGCGGAGGAGTTTGATGCCTTCGTGATAACCGACGAGGTCTACGAGCACCTCGTGTTCGACGGGCGCGAGCACGTCTATTTCGCGACGCTACCCGGCATGGCTAAGCGCACGATCTCCTGCTCCTCGCTCTCAAAAACCTTTTCCATCACCGGCTGGCGGCTGGGCTACGTCCACGCGCCGGCGGAGATCATCGCGCAGGCGCGCAAGGTGCATGACTTTCTCACCGTGGGCGCTGCGGCCCCCTTGCAGCACGCGGTGGTGACGGCGCTCGGCTGGGGGCCGGACTACTACGCCGGACTTGCTGCCGAATATCAGGCGCGCCGCGACCTGTTGCTCTCTTATCTGGACCGAACGGGCCTGGGATACTCCACGCCGGAAGGCGCCTACTTCGTGATGCTGGACGTGGCGTCGCTGGGCTTTGCGAGCGACGTGGAGTGCTCGCACTGGATGGCGCGCGAGATCGGCGTGGCGCCGGTGCCGGGGTCGTCGTTTTTTCCGTATCCGGAGAATCGCTACGTGCGGTTGAACTTCGCCAAGAGCGCGCCGGTGCTGCGCGAGGCGGGCGAGCGGCTGTTGCGGCTGAGGACCGGGCGTTAAATTTCCGCGAACCTCCCGTGCGGAGCGTTGCGTCTCGCGGCGTCGCGGGCAGATTCCTGCCATGCCCGAATCCGCCCAAGCCGCGCCCCCCTCGTTTCGAGAGGCGTTTCGCTTCTGGTTGAAGCTGGGGTTCATCAGCTTTGGCGGGCCGGCGGGGCAGATCGCCATCATGCAGCACGAGCTGGTGGAGAAGAAGCGCTGGATAGGGCAGGAGCGGTTCCTGCACGCGCTGAACTACTGCATGCTGCTGCCCGGGCCGGAGGCGCAGCAGCTCGCCATTTATTGCGGCTGGTTGCTGCACCGCACTTGGGGCGGGATCGCGGCGGGCGTGCTTTTCGTGCTGCCCTCGGCGTTTATCCTTTGGGGGTTGAGCTTTGGTTACGTCGCCTACGGCGCGGTGCCGTGGGTGGCGGCGATTTTTTCCGGACTGAAGCCAGCGGTGGTGGCGGTGGTCGCCGCGGCGGTGCTGCGCATCGGCGGCAAGGCGCTGAAGACGCCCGTCATGTGGGCGATCGCGGCGACGTCCTTCGGGCTGATCCTCGGGCTTGGCGTGGGTTTTCCGTGGATCGTGGCCGGTGCGGCGGCGTTTGGTTGGGCGGGGAGGAGGTTGGCGCCGGCGCAATTTCCAGTCGGCGTCGGGCACAGCGGAGGCAAGCACGCTGCGTCGGCCGGCGAGGTCCGCGAGCGCGCGGTGATCGACGACCTCGCCGAGGCGGGCGCGGTGGCGCCGAGCTGGGGGCGGGCCTTGCGCGTGACGGCGCTGTGCGGCGCGCTCTGGGCGGCGCCGATCGCGGCGGCGGGATTGGTCTTCGGCTGGGGCTCGACGCTCGTGGATCAGGGGCGTTTCTTCAGCCAGGCGGCGATGGTGACCTTCGGTGGAGCCTACGCGGTGTTGCCGTATGTGGCGCAGCAGGCGGTGGACAATTACCAGTGGTTGACCGGGCCGCAGATGCTCGCCGGGCTGGCCTTTGCCGAGACGACGCCCGGGCCGCTCATCATGGTGCTCCAGTTCGCGGGTTTCATGGGCGGTTGGGGGCAACCGGACGGCGCGCTCTCGCCTCTGGCGGCGGCGACGCTGTGCTCGGCGATGACGACCTGGGTGACCTTCGTGCCCTGCTTTCTTTGGATTTTTCTCGGCGCTCCACACATCGAGCGGCTGCGCGGTAACCTGGCCCTCGGCTCGGCGCTCGCGGCGGTGACGGCCGCGGTGGTGGGGGTGATCCTGAACCTCGCGGTGTGGTTTGGCTGGCAGGTGTGGCGTCCGGTCGCGGCGGACGGGTCGGCGCATTGGAACTGGTTCGCCATCGGGGTGAGCGTGGCGGCGTTTGTTGCGCTGCACCGCTTTAAGGCGAACCTGATCGGGGTGATCATGGCGGCGGGCGCGGCGGGGTGGCTCGCCAACATGCTTTAAGCGGCTGCGTGGGGAATAACTTGCGAACAAGCGGGGCAAGTTGACCTTGTCGGGCGAGGTTTCCGGCGCACTTTGAGCGGTTCCTCCCGAG
>JBDLWD010000375.1:0-4979 GCA_039804465.1 Verrucomicrobiota bacterium
GCGGGCCGCCGATGGCGCTTTGCTCCCGCTTTCCGATCGCTCCGCGCTCCGCCTGCCGTCGACTTTCGTGGACCCCGTCCACGGTCTGCTCGCCGCACGCTCCGGCGCCTCGGCCGAAGACCTGTTCCTCATGTTCGAGGCCCGCCCCGATCTGCGCGGCGTCGGCCATCAACACCATGACGCCGGCCACTTCTACCTAACCGCCCTCGGCCTTCCTTGGGCCGTCGAGGCCGCGCCCAAAAACTCGTATTCACGCGACCACAACATCGTCACCATCGACGGCGTCGGCCACGCCGATGTCGTCTTCGCGCCGCGCGTGAATTTCCTTCCCGCCTCCCAATCCCCGTCCGCCGTCTTCGCCTCCGCCGACCTCAAAAACGCCTACGACCACGGCTGGATTTCACCCATGCACAGCTTCTGGCGCGATCCCGGCCACATCGACGGCACCCGTGCGCTCACCCCCGACCTAGATCCCGAGCTCGTCGCCTACTACAAGGGCACCAGCCACGTGAAAACCCGCCTCTGGGGCGGCAACTACTTCACCGAAAACTGGGGCCCCGTCCTGAAGGTCGCCGGCAATCCCGTTCGCTCCGCCTTCCGCTCCGCCGGTATCGTCCGCGGCCCGCGCCCCTACGCCGTCATCATTGACGACCGCCGCAAGGACGACCAGCCCCGCCTCTACGAATGGCTCATGCAGCTGCCCGACAGCGTGCGCATCGCCAACCTCCCCACCCCCGCCGGCCCCGGGCTCGTCCCCTCCGTCCTTCTCACCCACGCCCCGTCCGCCCCGGGCTGGAATCGCGAGGCTGCCGAAAAACTGCCCGCCGGAGCTCCCCTCCTCCTCGTCGCCCTGCTCGAGACCTCCGCCGCCCCCTCCGCCAATCGCGGCAACCAGCTCGATTTCGTCTCCCTGCCCATCTCCCTCCGCCAGCTCGCCGCCCCGCCCCGCACCGGCGCCAAAAGCACCTCCAACCGCCTCGTCATCGAACAACGCGCCGTCACCGCCCGCTTCCGTGTCGTGCTTTTACCGATACGCGCCGGCGAACCCGTTCCGCGCATCACCTGGGACGCCGCCGCGCTCACCGCCGCGGTGGACGACGGAAACCAACCCGCCGACACCCTCTCCTTCTCGGTCGGCCCCGACGATCGCACCCGCCTCGCCGTCACGCGCGACGGCTCGACTCTCGCGGAACTCCCCTGAGTCCGTCTCCTCTTTTTCACACTGATGCCACCTTTCCGTTTCACGCCGTCCCGTCCCTGCCTGGTCCGGCCCCTTTTCGCCTTCGTCGCACTCTGCCTGCTCCTCCCCGTCGCCCTGCGCGCCGCCGGTTTTGACCAGCAGTCCTACACCCCTTCCCACGACACTTTCATCCAGCGCGGCGCCCCGAACACCGCCGCCGGCACCGGGGACGAGTTCCTCGTCAAACGCGATTCCGACACCGTCTCCGGCGGATCGGATCGCATCGGCTACCTGCGCTTCAGCACCGCCGCGCCTTACGCTGTCGTCGATGGCGCCAGCTTGTTCATCACGATCAACAACTACGCCGGCGACGGCACCACGCCGTTCACCTTCGAGATCTTCGGCCTGCCCGACGGCCACCCCGACGAATCGCTCAACGAGACTTCGCTCACCTTCAACACCGCCACCAACGCGACCACATCCATGCCCGGCAGCCTGAACCCCGCCGGTCTGGTCTCCCTCGGCACCTTCACCCCGTCCGTAACCTCGGGCGGCACCCGCGTCGAATTCACCTCCCAGGCCCTGCGCGACTTCATCGCCGCCAGCACCAACTCCGAGCTGACGTTCATAATCTGGCGTCAGACCGCGAACGCCGGCCTGCCCACCTACTTCGCCAGCTCAGAGGACGCCACCATCACCAAGCGCCCCACCCTGCTGATTCGCACAAGTAGCGACGCCCTCGCCGTCACCACCACCACCGCCAGCTCCACGCTCTCCGGCTCCGCCGCCGCCAACGCCACCGACAGCAACTTCACGACCCGCTGGATCGCCGCCGCCGACACCTCCTCCACCAAGTCCTTCATCACCCTTGACCTCGGCTCCGCCCAAACCGTCAACCGTCTCAACTTCATCGCCTACCAGCACGGCCGCCTGTTCAAGCTCGAGAGTTCCACCAACAACTCCACCTGGAGCCTGATCACCTCGGACTTTCGCAGCGGCGTGGGCACCGGGGTAAACACTTTGCAGGCCGACACCAACCGCTACTTCCAGCCGCGCACCGCCCGCTATTTTCGCCTCTCTTCACTCACCTCGACCAGCGGCAACAGTCTCTCTCTTTGGGAGATCAAGCTCTACAACGACCCCGCCGCCGCGCCCGTCCTCGCCCGCCTCGCCTCCCTCACCACTTCGGTCGCCGCGCTGGCCAACGTGACCAACGCCGAGAAACTCAAGCGCGTCGTGCTCGAGCTCGCCCTCGAACGCGCCCAGGCCTGCATCAACATCGGCGACTTCGCCGACGCCAATCTCCTGCTCGACGACGCGCAAAACAACCTCGCCACCGCCGCCGCCACCATGGCCGCCGTCGCCACCGGCCTCACCGAGATCCGCGCCACCCGCCCGCTCATCGAGACCTCCGCGTCCAATAATCCCTACCTCGCCCGCATCAACGCCGGCGCCCAGCTCTTCCTCGACACCGTCACCGACCTGCCTTGGGAGAAAAACACGTCCGAGTTGAATGTCTTCGCCGACTTCAACCTCGCCCGCAGCACCGCCGCCGAGATGGATTCCCTGCTCTGGGTCTTCGCCCACCCCAACAGCGGCCTCCGCCTCCACCCGGAAATCCTCCGCCGCCTCCTCCGCCGCACCTACGCCTACCTCGACGCCATCAACGTCCACGGCCCTCTCCTCCCCGCCGGCCAGCTCGCCAGTTTCTACGACGATTTCGCCATCGCTCCGGCCACCATAGTTTTTCGCGAGCTGCAACTTCTCTACCCCGGACTCATCCCCGCCAACTCCGCCGCCGAGTGGGACAACGCCATGTCCACCGCCGCCGACAATCTCTGGGCCGCCCACGGCAACCGCAACGCATCTTGGGTAAACACCGACGTCGCCATTGCCGTGGAGTTCCACAACCTCGGCCGAAAAACCGGACGCCAGGAACTCATCGACAAGGGCCGCTACTTCATCGACGACGTCCTCACCAGCGGCCGCATGTTCGCCGACGGCGCGGTCGGCTACATCGGCACCCAAAACGAGGCCGGCGGCTACCAGGGCACCGTCGAGTCCTACGTGAATCGCTACTACCAAATCACCGGCCGGCCCCAGGCCCTCGAGATCCTCCAGCGCATGGAGTGGTATGGCCCGCTCAATGGCCCGATGATCGACTGGTGGACTTCGCCGTCCTGGAAACACGCTTGGAATTTCATCAGCGGCTCAGGCCAGACCGGCGAATCCACCAACGGCAAAAATCCCTACACCCGCGCCACCCTCGACGCCGCGATCTCCGCCGCCGCCACCGCCACCAACTGGATTGGCGCCGTCTCCCAAGTCGGCTGGTATCAGCGCGGCACCACCGCCCTGCCGCTGCCCTCCTCCTACATCGTTTTCGACCGCAATCTTCAGGGGCCGCGCGCCTGGCAGGGCGGCCTCTGGAACACCACCGCCACCCTCCGCGCGATCAACGACAACGAGTCAGGCCACCATACGCTCTGGGGCGCCCAGATCATGGAGACCTCCCCGAGTCTGCGCGTGAACGCTTCCGTGATGGGCGTTTTCCCTCGCATCCGCGTCGCCGCGGGAGGCGCGCGCGACGTCGACGGCACCTTCGCCGAGGCTCGCCACGCCTGGCTCACCTCCAAACTCGCCGGCGACTCCACCACCACCCCGACATTTAGCGCTCTCGGAGCCTCCCACAAGATCCACGTATTCGCCAGCTCCACCAAGGGCACCGAGCACGATTGGACCGCCCGACAGGTCTGGCTCAATCTCCCCGACCGCACCATCGGCCTGCTCGACATCTCGCCCAACTCCAGCCTCGCCGCCTACGAGGTCCAGGGCGCCATTCGTCTCGGCTACGGCGGCACCGCCTACAGCTCCATCAAATCCATCGTCTCCTCCGGCAACAACACCTGGAGCTACGGCGACCTATGCGTAAAAATCCACAACCACAACTTCGCCGAGCTCGTCCCCGAGCAATACGCCTTCCGCGTAGCCAACGCCCCCATCACCGAGATCACCCTGCGCGACCAGGTCGGCGGAGATGCCAACGATACGCTCAACACCTACACCGCCGGCACGCGTTGGAAATACGTCACCGAAATCCGTCCCGCCTCCACCACCGGCGAGGTGACCGTCACCGAGGTGGCCGAGGCCGGCGGCCTCATCGGCCTCGATGTCCAGAACCCATCCACCGCTCAGCGCTACCGTGTGCTCTACAACCCCGGCTCCACCGCCGTCACCCACACCCCCGCCATGGGATGGCCGGGCACGCTGCGGATCTATCGAAGCGGGCAGCGCTTCCGCCCCGACTGGGTTCCCGACCCCACCGGCGCCCCCGTCCCGGAATATCTCGCAAACGCCCAGTCCGTCACCCTTCAGCCCAAGGCCCACGTGGTGCTGGAAATGGTCCCCTTCGTCGCGCCCGCCGTCACCATAACCAGCCCCGTCGACTCCGCCACCCTCCGCTCCGCCGGCCTTTCCCTGCGCTGCACCGCCACCGCCGACACCCTCGGTTTCGCCGGCACCCCGCTCATCGCGTGGTCGCAGGTCTCCGGACCAGGCACCGCCACGTTTGAAAACGCCGCCGCCCTCGACACCCGCGTGTCGTTCTCCGCCGCCGGCATCTATCAGCTCCGGTGCGCCGCCACTCTAAACGGCCTCACCGGCACCGCCACGCGCACCGTCTACGTCGCCACGCCGACCGAGTTCGTGCTTCGCCAAGGCACCTCAGGCTACAACCAGGAAAGCACCTTCATCCGCGCCGACAACCCCACCTGGAACGCAGGGGCGCGCAATCAGGTCA
>JBDLWD010000376.1:0-2522 GCA_039804465.1 Verrucomicrobiota bacterium
TGGTCAACAACGGCGCCCTGACCATCACCGCCGACTCCGGCCACACCTTCGCCAACGGCCAGAGCTACACGTTCTTCACCGCCACCGGCGGTATCACCTCCGGCTTCACGTCCGTCTCGGCCGGATCCTTGGCGCTGACCAACAATTCATCCGGTGTCTGGACGGCTAGCTCCGACGGCCTCACCTACACCTACACCGAGTCCACCGCCACCCTCACGATCGCTTCACCGCTCTCCGCGCTCGAATCCTGGCGCCAGCAATACTTCAGTTCAGCGGACAATTCCGGCAATGGCGCCGACCAGGCTGACTTCGACAGTGACGGCATCGTCAACTTGATGGAATACGCCCTGGGCAGCGATCCCACCGTGGCAAACTCAAGCCTGGTCTCGGTGGGTCGTGAGGGTAATTTCCTGACCCTCACCTACAGCCGTCGCAGCCCCGCCGACCCCGCCATCACCTACACGGTGCAGGGTAGCTCGGATCTAAACGCCGGCTTTACCGCCGCCACCGGTAACACCTCTGGCGGAAATCCCTCCGTTTACACCGACGATGTCGATATCAGCGCGACCGGCACCCGCCGCTTCCTCCGCCTCTCGGTCACCTACGCCCCCGCGCCTTAAACGAACTTAGGTCTAGTTCCGAGGATGTCTGGATAAAACCGGACATCCTCACCTTTTGGTGCCGCCCCGGGTTCAACCACCCGGGGCGATTCCGTTTTTAACCCAAAAAACCGCGATTGGAGCCGATCAGCCGGCCAAAGATCGTGGAGTGGATGGAGAGGATCGAAACCCGAGGAGCACTCGTGAGTGCGTGGAGGTGTTTAGCGAATCGCCAGATGCCCGCGAGGATACCCACGGATCGCCGCTATCAATCGCGGGTTTCAGGTTTAATACCGATGGCTAATAGCCTTTGGACTTTAGGTCCTCAATTTCTCTACCACGGATTTCACGGAGAATCACAGATACAATCCGATCCATCCGTGTTCATCAGTGAAATCCGTGGTTAAAGTCTGAATGCATTCAGCCAGTGGCATAACCAAGGAATCGCGGATGGCGTCGATGACGCTGCACCTCGGGAGGCAATAACGGTCTCCGGGAGCAATCGGGCCTGACTCGCGAAGCACGCGCCCGGCCATTTCCCGGTGCCCACACGGGATGTGATTGGAAAAGGACGCTATTTTCATAAACGCGAACCGGGCTAAACCTTATTTTTGTTTTTATAATATTATTCTCCAAGGTTTTAATAAACCTTCCTTCCGCACTTTAAAACATGGGTTATGAAGAATCCATCCTTGTTAACCGCGTGCAAAGCCCCCCTTTTTAACGAGTTTCCTGCCACTCGCCGTGGCAAGACCACGAAAATTGGGTTTTTCGCTAAATCGTAAGATTGCCCCTCCTATCATCATTCCCTGACGCGCTATCATGATCAAACGCCTCGCCGCCCTCTTTACGTCCGTGTGCATTGTTGCTGTCAGAGCGACGGCCCCCGATGCCGGGCATTCCCACTCGCTGTGGTATGACGAACCCGCAGTCCACTGGGCCGAGGCCCTCCCCGTCGGCAACGGCCGCATGGGCGCCATGGTCTTCGGAGGCGTCACCACGGAACGGATACAGTTCAACGAGCAGACTCTCTGGACAGGCGTAAGCTCCTCGCAAAAACTCTTCGGTCACAACATCGGCGATGGCGCGATGGGCGACTATCAGCCTTTCGGCGACGTTTTCCTCCGCTTTCCCGCCGCGCCGACCGGGACGTTCACCGACTACCGCCGCGACCTCGATCTCCGCACCGCCGTCACCACCACCCGCTACAAGGCCGGCGAGACCATCTTCACCCGCAAGGTCTTCGCCTCCCACCCCGACCGCGTCGTCGTCATCCGCCTTACCGCCGACCGTCCCGCTTCCCTCTCCTTCGACGTCTCCCTCAAGGACGTGAAACGCCGCCAACTCGCCCCCGTCGCCACCACCGCCGACGCCGCCGCGCGCCAACTCACTTTCGCCGGCCGCCTGTCCCGCCCGCCCGGCGTCCCCGCCACCGATCTCCGCTGGAACGACATGGCCTTCCAGGCTTCGCTCCGAGTTCAACCCGAGGGCGGAAAAGTCGTCGCCGCTTCTGGCGGCGACTCCCTCTCCGTCGTCGGTGCCGACGCCGTCACCATCCTCCTCGCCGCTGCCACTGACTACGACCTCGACCCGCGCAAAAAATTCCGCGGCGAGGCCCCCGCCCCCAAGGTCGCCGCCGCCCTCGACCGCGTATCACAAAAACCCTACGCGCGCCTCCTCGCCGACCACGTCGCCGATCACCAGTCGCTCTACAACCGCGTCAGCCTCGACCTAGGCGACCACGCACGCGACGCCATTCCCACCGACCAACGGCTCAAGGACTACAAGGCCGGCGCCACCGACCGCTCCCTTGAGGCCCTGCTCTTCCACTACGGCCGCTACCTCTCCATCGCCAGCGTTCGCCCCGGCGGCATCCCCGCCAACCTCCAGGGCCTCTGGAACGACAACCCCGCCCCCGCTTGG
>JBDLWD010000377.1:0-2662 GCA_039804465.1 Verrucomicrobiota bacterium
CAGCTAGGCCGCCCCGTCATATTGATCGAGCTCGCGGGCTCGGAAGCCGAACTGGCCGACGCCAAGCAGACCGTGCTCGCCTGGGCTAAGGCGCACGCGGTCGGTCACCTCGAGGCGAGAACGCGCGACGAGGCGGAGGCCCTCTGGGCGGTGCGCCGCAAGTGCTCCGGCGCGATGTTCCAGATGGGCGACGCGAAGCTCAACGAGGACATCACCGTGCCGCTCGCCGCCTACGAGAAGTTCGCCGTATGGCTGGAGCAACTACGCGCCAAATCCGGCCTCGCCATCCCGACCTTCGGCCACCTCGCCGACGGCAATCTCCATGTGAACATCATGTATCACAAGGCCTCGCCCAAGGAGTGCCGCGCGGCGGAGAGGGCCGTGCTGGCGCTCATGAAAAAAGTGGTCGCGCTCGGCGGGGCCATCTCGGGCGAGCACGGTATCGGCCTGGCGAAAACGCCTTTCCTGCGATTCCAGCACTCGCCCGCGGCGATCGGCGCAATGCAGGCGGTGAAGCGGGCACTCGACCCGAGGGGCATTTTGAACCCGGGTAAAATGTTCGACGTGTTCGAGGTCTGGAAAGCCCCGCGCGTGGCGGTGAGTTTTCCGTGGGACCATAAATGACGCCGCCCGACGCCCGAGCCATTTCGTCAATCATTGATTGACGAAATGGCTTGGGTCTTGCGGGTGAGTGAAAACTTGCCGTGTGGCGGCGGCCGCGGGAGAGCGGGTGGGGGATTTGCGTGGCTAAAATCCAGTTGCCCGCCGCCGGGGCGCCGGGCTTTGCTGGTCGTTTACGTTTTTCGACATCCCCTCCGCATTCACGTCATGAAGCACACGCACCACTGCGCCCAGCTCACCGCCGCCGACCTCGGCGCCACCGTCTCGCTCGTCGGCTGGGTCGACTCCATCCGCGACCACGGCGGCATCCTCTTCATCGACCTCCGCGACCGGAAGGGCGTCACCCAGGTCAAGTTCGACCCCCAGGACCACCCGGAGCTCGCGCAGCAGGCCGCCACGCTCAAGCCCGAGTCGGTCGTGGCCGTCAGCGGCAAGATCGTCGCCCGCCCCGAGGGCACGGTTAACAAGAACCTCCCGACCGGCGCCATCGAGGTCTCCGCCACTGCGCTCGTTATCCACAACATCTCCGAGACCCCGCCCTTCCCGTTGACCGACGCGGGCGGCGACAAGGTCAACGAAGACCTGCGCCTCACCTACCGCTACCTCGACTTGCGCCGTCCGAAGATGCGCAAAAATCTTCAGGTGCGTCACAAGGCCACCAAGGCCATCCGCGACTACTTCGACTCACAGGAGTTCATCGAGGTCGAGACGCCCGCGCTCTTCAAATCCACGCCCGAGGGCGCCCGCGAATACCTCGTGCCCTCGCGCATCCACGCCGGCCAGTTTTACGCGCTCTCCCAGTCGCCCCAGCAGTTCAAGCAGATCCTCATGGTCGCGGGTGTGGAGCGTTATTTCCAGATCGCCCGCTGCTTCCGCGACGAGGATCTGCGCGCCGACCGCCAGATGGAGTTCACCCAAGTGGACGTCGAGGCCTCCTTCATCGACCGCGAAGACGTTTACCGCATCTTCGAAGGCATGGTGAAAAAGGTCTGGCAAGAAGTGCTCGGCCAGGACCTACCCACGCCTTTCCTGCGCATGCCCTACCACGAGGCGATGAACCGCTTCGGCGTCGACAAGCCCGACCTGCGCTTTGGTCTCGAGCTGACCGACCTTTCGGAGACCTTCAAAAACTCCGCCTTCAAGGTCTTCCAGGCCACCGTCGCCGGCGGCGGTGTGATCAAGGCGATCAACGCCAAGGGCCTCGCCGACCTCACGCAGGGCGAACTCAAGAACCTCGAGGACATCGCGAAGAGCCTCGGCGCGAAGGGCCTCGCCTTCATCAAGTGCGAGGGCGGAGAGTGGAAGTCGCCCATCGTGAAATTCTTCTCCGACGCCGAGAAGGCCGCGCTCACCGCGCAGCTTGGCATCGCCGACGGCGACGTGGTGTTTTTCGCTGCCGCGCCTTGGGAAAAGGCCTGCGCCATCCTCGGCCGCATCCGTCTCGAGGCCGCGCAACTTCTCGTGAAGCGCGGCAAGATGGAGATCCGCCATGAAGACTGGCGTTTCCTCTGGGTGGTGGACTTCCCGCTCATGACCTACGACGAGGACGCCAAGCGCTTCCTCGCCACGCACCATCCCTTCACCGCGCCCGTCGCGGAGGATCTGCCCTTGCTCGAAACCGCCCCCGAGAAGGTGCGCGGCCAGCACTACGACCTCGTGCTTAACGGCATGGAGCTAGGCGGCGGCTCGATCCGCATCCACCAGCCCGCGGTGCAGGAGAAGGTTTTCAAGGACGTGCTCAAGATCCCGGCCGATGTGGTCGAGAGCCGCTTCGGCTACATGCTCAACGCCTTCAAGTATGGCGCGCCCCCGCACGGCGGCATCGCCTTCGGTCTCGACCGCATGTGCGCGTTGCTCTGCGGCACCACGAGCATCCGCGACGTGATCGCCTTCCCAAAGACCCAGAAGGGCCAGGACCTCATGGCCCAGTCGCCCACGCCGGTGACCGAGAAGCAGCTCAAGGAACTGCACATCGCGATCGTCGCCCCCGAGGCGCCCGCCGCGGGCTGATTGTCCCTGAACGTCGAACATTACCTAAAGC
>JBDLWD010000378.1:0-3312 GCA_039804465.1 Verrucomicrobiota bacterium
TCGCGTTTCATCACGATGACGTGGCCGGGCGGAACCTCCTTCACCTGCGGCGCGGAGAGGTCGAAAATCGTCTGCAACGGGGCGCGCTCGGAGGCGAAGGCGATGACCTCGTCGTTCTGGAAATAGAACGCGGGGCGGATACCGGCGGGATCGCGGGCCACGAAGGCGTCGCCGTTGCCGATGAGTCCGCAAAGGGTGTAGCCGCCGTCCCAACGCGAGGCGGAACGGGTTATCACGCGGCCGAGGTCTAGCCGCTCGCTGATGCGGCGGGAAATCTCCTCCCCCTTGATGCCTTGCTCGCGAAGGGTGCGGTAAAGGTCCTCGTGTTCCTCATCGAGGAAGAAGCCGATCTTCTCCAACAGGGCCTGGGTATCGGTGGCAAAGATGGGGTGCTGCCCCATGCCGACGAGCGCCTGGTTGAGCTCGTCGGTGTTCGTCATGTTAAAGTTGCCGCACAGCGCGAGGTTGCGCGTGGGCCAGGGCGAACGGCGGAAATAAGGGTGGCAGGAGGAGATGTTGTAACCGCCGGAGGTGCCGTAGCGCAGGTGGCCGACCAGCAGCTCGCCGCCGAAGTCGAAGTGCTTTTTCACCGTGTCGGCGAACTCGGGGTGAATCTCGCCCTCGGCCTTCTTCTCATCGTATTGGGCGAGCAGGGTCTTGAAGATACGGTCGAGCGGGTTGGCCTTCACGCAGCGCTCGCGGAACATGAAGGGCTCGCCCACCGGCATATCGAGCTTCACGCAGGCCACCCCCGCGCCGTCTTGGCCGCGGTTGTGCTGCTTTTCCATCAAGAGAAACAGCTTCGTGAAACCCCAAAGCGGGGTGCCGTATTTCTCCTGATAATAGGAGAGCGGCTTCAACAGCCGGACCAGCGCTATGCCGCATTCGTGGGTGATCTTGTCGGACATGTATCGGAAAGAAAGAGGGAGGAAAATCAGCGTTTCCCGGGTCTCGGACACACCCTGCCCGCACCCGCACGGTGCGAACTCATCTGCCCAGGGCTGTCGCTCACGGAGACCTTCACGGCATTAAAAATGTGCCATACCGAAGGGACGCCCCATCCGGTCAACGGATTTTTCGCCAAAATCACTGCGGAAAGACCTAAATCACCGATTGACGACTCCGCCCCTTGACCACGCCGCTTCGCGACCGAAGCATACGGGGTTTTCCCGACCATGCAGATCCTCCGCGGCTCCTCCGCCCTCTCTCCATTCCGCTTGGAAAAACTCCGCGCCGACCTCGCGGCCGCCGGTCTGCCCGTCCGCGCCATACGCGCCCAGTTCGTGCACGTGGTCGAGCTCGCCGCCGGCGTCGCCTCCCTGCCCGCCGGGCAGCACGAGGTGCTGGAAAAACTCCTCACCTACGGCCCTCGCCGCGAGTTGCCCGCCGTCACCGGGCTCGTTCAGATCGTCGCCCCCCGCCCCGGCACCATCTCTCCCTGGTCCTCCAAGGCCACCGACATCGCCCACATCTGCGGTCTCGCCGCCATCTCCCGCATCGAGCGCGTGGTCGAGTTCGCCTTCGACATCGACAACGCCGCCCTTGCCAAGCCCCTGATGGTCCTGAGCGCCGCCCAGCTCGCCACGATCCGCGGCAAGATCCACGACCGCATGACCCAGGTCGTCTTCGATCAACTCGACGCCTGCGCCGCCCTCTTCTCGCACGCCGCGCCCAAGCCCATGACCAGCGTGCCCGTGCTCGCCCGGGGCCGCGCCGCCCTCGTCGAGGCCAACACCTCCCTCGGCCTCGCCCTCGCCGACGACGAGATCGACTACCTCGTCAAGGCCTTCACCACGCTCGGCCGCGACCCGAACGACATCGAGCTGATGATGTTCGCGCAGGCCAACTCCGAGCACTGCCGCCACAAGATTTTCAACGCCACCTGGGACATCGACGGCTCCGCGAAGGACAAGTCGCTGTTCCAGATGATCAAGAACACCTACCAGCTCCACCCGGACGGCATCCTTTCCGCCTACAAGGACAACGCCGCCGTCCTCGCCGGCAGCACGGGCGGGCGCTTCTGGGCCGACCCCAAGACCAACGAATACGCCGCCCACACCGAGCCGGTCCACATCCTCTGCAAGGTCGAGACGCACAACCACCCGACCGCCATCTCCCCCTGGGCCGGCGCCGCCACCGGCAGCGGAGGCGAGATCCGCGACGAGGGCGCCACCGGCCGCGGCTCCAAGCCCAAGGCCGGCCTCACCGGCTTCACCGTATCCAACCTCCGCATACCCGGCGCCGTCCAGCCATGGGAAAAAGACCACGGCAAGCCCGGCCGCATCGTCTCCGCCCTCGACATCATGCTCGAGGGTCCGCTTGGCGGCGCCGCCTTCAACAACGAGTTCGGCCGCCCCGCCATCAACGGCTACTTCCGCACCTACGAGGCGGAAGTCCCCTCGGCCTCGATCTCAAATCTTAAATCTGGAATTTCAAATGACTCCGGCGCCCCGGCGACGGAGCTGCGCGGCTACCACAAGCCAATCATGCTCGCCGGCGGCCTCGGCAACATACGCGAGGGCCACATCAAGAAGGGCGAGATCCGCCCCGGCGACAAACTCATCGTCCTCGGCGGGCCCTGCATGCTCATCGGCCTCGGAGGCGGCGCGGCCTCCTCCATGGCCAGCGGTTCCGGCCAGGAGAACCTCGATTTCGCCTCCGTGCAGCGCGACAACGCCGAGATGGAGCGCCGCGCCCAGGAGGTCATCGACCGCTGCTGGGCCCTCGGCGACGAGAACCCCATCTCCTTCATTCACGACGTCGGCGCCGGCGGCGTCTCCAACGCCCTGCCCGAGCTCGTCAACGACGGCGGCCGCGGCGGCAAGTTCGACCTCCGCAAGCTCCCCAACGACGAGCCCGGCATGTCGCCGCTCGAGATCTGGTGCAACGAGTCCCAGGAGCGCTACGTCCTAGCCGTGCCCGCCGCTCGCCTCGCCACCTTCGAGGCCCTCTGCGCTCGCGAGCGCTGCCCCTTCGCCGTCGTCGGCGAGGCCACCGAGGAAAAACGCCTCGTCTTAGATGACGCGCATTTCAAGAACACGCCCATCGATCTCCCGCTCGAGGTCCTGCTCGGCAAACCGCCGCGTATGCACCGCACGGATACGACACTCGCGCGCCCGCTCGGCCCGCTCGCGTTCGGTGGCGTCACCCTCGCCGAGGCAGCCCGCCGCGTGCTCGCCCACCCCGCCGTAGCGGACAAGACCTTCCTCATCTCCATCGGCGACCGCACCGTCACCGGCCTCATCAGCCGCGACCAGATGGTCGGCCCCTGGCAGGTGCCCGTGGCCGACTGCGCCGTCACCGCCACCGCCT
>JBDLWD010000379.1:0-5013 GCA_039804465.1 Verrucomicrobiota bacterium
CTCCGGCGGGCAGTTCCGCCTCTCCCGCAATCAGGCGGACGGTCTGTGGCGAGTGGAGCAGGCCAGCGCGCGCATTCTGACCATACCCGCGGCGTTCACCGGCACCCTGCCGTCCGTATCGCGGCCCGGCGCGGCGGGCGCGGCTGCCACGGACGCGCTGCGCGAAACGCTGCGTCAGACCGCGGACGCCTACCGCAAGATCGCGGCTCTTCCGCTGGATCAAATCCGCGTGGCGCGGGTGGATCTATCCCCGGAACGACTCGCTCTCCTCGTCGAGTCCGACCGCCTCGAGTTTCCCTCCCTGCCCGACGCGCCTGGCGCTCTCGCCGGAACGACGCTGGAAAAACTGGACCTGCGCCTGACCGTCCCTTTCGCCGGCGCCAGGCTTCGCGTCGAGGACGCCGCTCTCTCCCTGCGCGCAGCCGGGCTGGCCGTGCCCGCGCTTTTCCTGCGCGCCGACGGCGTGGCCCTGGATGCCGACGCCCACGAAACACGCTCCGCGAAACTGGCGCTGGCTTCGCTCCAAAAAACCGACCTGCGCGTCCCCGCCCTGCCACTCGTCGCCGGCTTGCGGCTGGAGGAAGCCTCCGGCCTGCTGGATGCGGAAGCCGCCGTGCGCGTGGCCGACGCACCATGGCGAGTGCGTTTCTCCGGCGCCTGGAAAGACCGGTCCGGATCCGTCGCCGCCGCCGGACCGCTCAGCCCGGCCCTCTTGGAGGTCGCGCGCCCCTTCCTTCCTGAAAAGGCGCGCCCCGTGCTCCAGCTCACCGACCCGGTCGCCATCGACGCCACCGCCGAGCTCGCCCCCGGCGGTCGCCCCGTGCGGGTTGTCGCGCGCGCATCCTCGGGCAGCGCCGTCGCGGGCCACGTCCCTTTTGATCGCGCCGGTGCCGTCCTCATCTACGAGCCGGACGCGAAACGTTTTCGCGCCGAGGACCTGTTGCTCGTGCAGGCGGACTCGCTCGCCCTCGGTCGCTACGAGATGAACACCGAGACTTTCGACTACCGCTTCATTCTCGGCGGACGCCTCCGCCCCATGGCGATAGAAGGGTGGTTCTCCGATTGGTGGGACAACTTCTGGGCGAATTTTCACTTTGGCGCCCGCCCGGCCGACGCCGAAGTCGATATCCAGGGCAAGTGGAGCGACCCGAACCTGACCACGGTGTTTGTCCAGGCCGCCTCGGGGCCGATGCGGCTGCGCGGGCTTGAGCTCGATTCATTGGCCATGCGCGTGCAGGTGGCGGTGTCCGCCTTCGATATTCTCGGTTTTCGCGCCACCCGGGGCGCCCATGTCGCCGACGGGCGCTTCCACCGACTGCTCGACGCGCGGCACGAACACTGGACCGCGCTCGGCTTCGACGTGCGCTCGGATTTTCCCTCCTCCGCGCTGCCCGCGATTTTCCCCCAGGAAGGCCCGGAATTGATAAAACCCTTCTGCCTGACCTCGGCCCCGCGCGTGCGCCTGGTCGGCGAGGCATTCGGCCCCGGATCCGCGACGCCCGGCCGGGAGAACTACGATCTGGATCTGGAAATGGATTCGCCGCTGCGCTACTCGGGCTTTCCGCTCGATCGGCTCTCGCTGCGACTCGAACGACGCGACGCGACGCTGCGTCTGCGCGATATCCGAGCGGGCTTCGCCTCCGGCCTGGCCCAAGGCGAAGCGACTATAGACGGCCCCGCGGCCGACCGGCGGCTCTCCTTCGACCTGAAGCTGCGCGACGCCGACCTCGATCTCGCCCAGACACGCTGGCGAGAGTTCCAGGACTTCCGGAAAACCCTGGCCTCGGCGAGCCTCGCCCCCCCGCCAGCCTCGTCCGCCGGCGCTACAAAGGGCGCCAAACCGCTGGGCGGCCGGATCGGCCTTGCCCTCAAGGCGACCGGCCCCCTGGAACGACCCTTTGAATATGCCGGCTCCGGCTCGGCTTCCATCACGGGCGCCGACCTCGCCAGCATTCGCTTGCTAGGCCCGCTTTCGAGACTGCTCGGCGAGATTGGCGTGGGCTTCACCACGATCACACTCACCGAAGCCGACGCACGCCTTTCCCTGGAACGCGACCGGCTGCGTTTTGAAACGCTGCGCCTTAAAGGGCCGTCCGCGGTCGTCGAGGCATCGGGCGTGTTCGCACTCCAGGCGGACACGCTGGATTTCAAGGCCAAGGTCCGTCCCTTCGATCAACGCGACGGCATTCTGGGCTCCACCGCCGGCCTGGTGTTCGCCCCGCTCTCCAGCGCTCTCGAGGTCGAGCTGGGCGGCAAGCTGGACGCACCCGCCTGGACCTTCGCCTACGGGCCCAAGAAACTGTTTCGACGCATCACCGAACGGTTCTGAACCCGGCCGCCACCGACGCCGCCAAGAGGAGGCTCCGCGCCGCACGGACGCTCGCCCCGCTCGAGGCTCGCCTGCCCCCTTACGGCCCCTTTTGGTTTCCGACGTGAGCGCATCGAACCAGGCTGTTCCCGCCCGTCCCGACCCCCACGCCGCCGCGCGGGAACGCGCACACGACGGGGCGCGGCTCGTGCTGCGCGGCATCGGGCTCAGCCTCGGGCTCGCCGCGCTTAAATTCGCCGGCGGCGTGTTCGGCTCCACCTACGCCCTTATTGCCGACGGCATCGAGTCGCTGCTCGACGTAGCGTCCTCGCTGCTGGTCTGGGCCGGCTTCCGCTACGCCGCGAAACCGCCGGACGCGGACCACCCCTACGGACACGGGAAAGCCGAGCCGCTCGCCGCGATCGCGGTCTCGCTGGTGATGCTCTCCGCCGCGGGCTGGATCGGCATCCACGCCACCCACGAGATTCGCACCCCGCACACCGCCCCGCACTGGGCCACGTTGCCCCTGCTGGTCTTCATCGTGGCGACCAAATGGTGGTTCTCGCGACGACTGGCCCGCGCCGGCGCAGAGACCGGCGGCACCGCCCTCGGCGCAGAGGCGTGGCACCATGCCTCCGACGCGCTCACCTCGGCCGCCGCCTTCATCGGCATCGCCGTCGCCGTCATTGGCGGCCCCGCCTACGCCGTCGCGGACGACTGGGCAGCGCTCGCCGCCTGCCTGGTGATCGCCTTCAACGGCCTGCTCGTGTTCCGTCGCGCCTTCGGGGAGATCATGGACGTGGCCGCTTCGGAAGAGGTCCACCGCCGGGTGCGAGGCATCGCGCTCGACGTTCCCGGCGTGGTCGGCGTGGACAAATGCCGCGTGCGACGGTCCGGCCTGGCCCTGATTGTCGAGATACAGATCGTCGTTGATCCGCTCATCACCGTTTTTGCCGGCCACGCTCTGGCTCACGCCGTCCAGGACGCCCTCGTCGACGCCGATCTCGCCGTCTCGCACGTAGCCGTCCACGTCGAGCCCGCCCCGACCGGCGGATCCTGAATCCCGCCTGAGAGAGCCACGGGGATGCGCTCCACCCCGCATCGTCCGCTTTCCGGATTTACCCGGATGCGCGGTCGCGCCATGATTCGGCCATGGCCTCCCGCGACTACTCTATCACGCCCACTTCCAACGAACATCTTCTCCGCTGGGTCGCGAAGATGGCTGCGTTGACCAAGCCGTCCTCGATCCACTGGGTCGACGGCTCGCAGGAGGAATACGATGCGCTCTGCGAACAGCTCGTCGCCGCCGGCACCTTCACGAAGCTGAACGAAACACTCTGGCCCGGCTGCCACCTCGCCCGCTCCCACCCCTCGGACGTCGCCCGGGTCGAGGACCGCACCTTCATCTGCTCGCTCTCCAGGGACTCCGCCGGCCCGACCAACAACTGGGAGGAGCCGCACGCGATGAAGCGCAAACTGAAGCACCTCTTCGCCGGCTCCATGCGCGGCCGCACGATGTATGTGCTGCCCTTCTCCATGGGCCCGGTGGGCTCGCCGCTCTCGCAGATCGGCGTGCAGCTCACCGACTCTCCCTACGTCGTGGTCAACATGCGCATCATGGCCCGCATCGGCCTGCCCGTCCTCGCCGAGATAGACAAAGGCCACAAACGCGTCGTGCCCTGCCTGCACTCCGTCGGCCGGCCGCTCATGCCCGGCGAGAAAGACGTCCCCTGGCCCTGCAATCCCGAGAAATACATCGTCCACTTCCCCGAGGCGCGCGAGATCTGGTCCTACGGTTCCGGCTACGGCGGCAACGCCCTCCTCGGCAAAAAATGCTTCGCCCTCCGCATCGCCTCCGCCATGGCCCCCGACGAGGGCTGGATGGCCGAGCACATGCTCATTCTCGGCGTCGAAAACCCCGAGGGCGAGAAAACCTACGTCACCGCCGCCTTCCCCTCCGCCTGCGGCAAGACCAACTTCGCCATGCTCATCCCGCCCGAGCCTTTCGCGAAGGCCGGCTGGAAGGTGACCACCGTGGGCGACGACATCGCCTGGCTCCGCCCCGATGCCCACGGTCGCCTGCGCGCCATCAACCCAGAGGCCGGCTTCTTCGGCGTGGCCCCCGGCACCTCGCAAAAGACCAACCCCAACGCGATGGCCGCCCTCTCGAAGAACACGATCTTCACCAACTGCGCCCTCACCCCGGAAGGCGGCGTGTGGTGGGAGGGCATGACCGACACCCCGCCCGCCGAGTGCATAGACTGGCAGGGCAACAAGTGGACGCCCGAGCTCGCCAAGCAGACCGGCGTCAAGGCCGCCCACCCCAACGCGCGCTTCACCGCGCCCGCCTCGCAATGCCCGACCATCGACCCCGATTGGGAAAAGCCCGAGGGCGTGCCGATCAGCGCCATCGTCTTCGGCGGACGCCGCGCCACCACCACGCCGCTAGTCTACCAGGCCTTCAACTGGTCGGGCGGCGTCTATGTCGGCGCCACCATGGGCTCGGAAATGACCGCCGCCGCCGCCGGCGCGATCGGCCAAGTCCGCCGCGACCCCATGGCGATGCTGCCCTTCTGCGGCTACCACATGGGCGACTATTTCCGCCACTGGATCATGATGCAGAAGAAGCTCAGCGAGACGCCGCGCATTTTCCACGTGAACTGGTTCCGAAAGGATGCCGAGGGCAAGTTCATGTGGCCCGGCTT
>JBDLWD010000380.1:0-3291 GCA_039804465.1 Verrucomicrobiota bacterium
GCCCTATCTCCTAAAGTTTCTGAAACCATCGCATCCAAGCAGTTGTCCGTCGCCGAACTGCATTCGCTATGGGCTGCGATCAACCGCGTGCAGGCGGTCATCGAGTTCGATCTGCAAGGACACGTCCTGAACGCGAATCGCAATTTCCTCACCGTGGCGGGCTACGAGATGGAGGAGATCCGCGGCCGTCACCACAGCGTTTTCTGCGAGGAGAAACTCGTGAAGTCGCAGCAATACCGCGAATTCTGGTTCAAGCTGGCCCGCGGTGATTTCGATTCGGGCGTTTACAAACGGATCGGCAAGGGCGGTCGCGAGTTCTGGATCCAGGCCAACTACAATCCCGTTTTCGACGAAACGGGAGCCGTCGCCAAGGTGGTTAAATTCGCCACCGACATCACCGATCTTCGGCTCCGCGAGTCCGATCATGCCGGCAAAATCACCGCCCTCGACCGTGCGCAGGCCATCATCGAATTCGATCCCGCAGGCAACGTGCTCTCGGCCAACCGGAACTTCCTCGAGACGATGGGCTACACGCTGGAAGAAATCCGCGGGCGGCATCACCGCATCTTCTGCGAGCCCGACTACGTCAGCTCCGAGGCCTACTGCGAATTCTGGGGCCGCCTGGGCCGCGGCCAGTTCATCAGCGATCGCTTCATGCGCGTGGGCAAATTCGGCCAGCGCGTGTGGATCCAGGCCATCTACAACCCCGTCTTCGACGCCGAGAACCGCGTGTGCAAGGTGGTCAAGTTCGCCACCGACATCACCTCCCAGGTAAAGCGCGAGCGCGAGGTCGCGGAAAACACCGAGCAGATGCGCGCGGCCGTGGCGGAGTTGCTGGCCTCCATCGCCGCTATCGAGCGCGGAGCCCGCGAATCGGGCGCGCTGGCCGCCCAGACCCAGGACGAGGCAAGGCAGGGCGCGGAGGCCCTCGAACGCCTGCTCGCCGCCATGGACGACATCCGCCGCGCCTCCGGCGAGATGAGCGAGATCGCCAAGGCTATCGGCGACATCGCCGGGCAAACCAACCTCCTCGCCTTCAACGCCGCCATCGAGGCGGCCCGCGCCGGCGAGCAGGGCGCCGGTTTCTCCGTCGTCGCCGAGGAGGTCCGCCGCCTCGCGGAAAAGGCGGCCGAGGCCACGCGCACCATCTCCCGGCTGATCGACGACTCCGTGGCCCGCACGCGCGAAAGCGGCGTCATCTCCGGACAGGCCGCCAAAGCCTTCCAGCGTATCGCCGACGGCGTGGGGCGGACCACTGCGTCCATCCGCGCCATCGACGCGGCCACCGCCGAGCAGGGCGATTCCGCCAGGCACGTGGGCGAACTGATCGAGAAACTTGCCGCGCGACCGACCGGCTCCAAGGCCTGAAACTCAGGACCGCCCCGTGACGCAAACGGCGCCCCAGATCCTGGGTTTGGTGAGCATCGGCTCGATGGACATCGCGCTGCCGGCCGATCTTATCGAAACGATTGTCCGCGGCCCGCTCGACCTCACGCCATTTCCCAAAGCCGCCCCTCACGTGCTCGGCGCCTTCGCCTTTGGCGGCGAAGCCCTGCCGGTCGTCGATTTCGCGACTCTCCTCAGCCCGCAATCCGAAAAACTTCCGGCTCCCATCGCTTTCGCCGTGATCATCCGCCATCCTGGCGGCCGATTCGCCGTCCCGATCGACGCGGTGCGCGGCATGGTCCGCGCGGATGCTGACCGGTTGACGGATCTTGAGCCGGGCTCGCCCCAACGGGCCGGACTTTTTTCCCGTCTCTACACACCGGAACGAGGCGGTCGCGTCGCGGTCGTCCTCGATCTGGATCTCGTCCTATCGGTCGACGGATTACGCTCCGCTCTAAAGGCCCCCCGTCGTGATTCTGACCGGACCAGAACGACCAATGACACGGCGAGGCCGCACGTGCTTTTCCGCGCCGGCGGGGCTTCTCTCGCGCTGGACGCCCGGCAAGCCTGCCTGATCGAGCGCGCGCCTTCGACGCCGGCCTCTCCCCTCTCCCATCCCGTGCTGCGCGGATTTCATCCCCTGCGCGGAAAAACGCTGCCGGTCGTGAACACCGCCGCACTACTCGGCCTGCCCGAAAGCCCGAAGCGGCCGGCGCTACTTTTCGTGGTCGGTGACGAGCGGCGGTCCGTCGCGCTCGAGATCGACTCGATCGATGGAATGACCCGACTCGACCCCGCCACGATCGGAACGGCGCTGGCGCGGGAGCTCGCCCGGCCGGGCTTGTTCAGCGGCGCCTGCACGACAGAAACCGGCAAGGTCACGCTGGTGCTTGAACCGCACGCGCTGCTCGATGCCGCGTGCCTCGTGGACAGCGAGGAGTTGTTCACGACCGAGACCGCGGAGGCCGCTCGCTCCCAGGCGGGCGCGGCGAGACCTTACCTCGTCTACCGCGCAGCCGGCGGTGCGCTCGCCACTCCGATGGCGGAGCTGGAGGCGGTTTTCCGCCTTCCCGAGGACTATACCGATCTGCGCGGAGGACCCGACCCCGCGACCGTGGGCATAGCATGCTGGCAAGGCAGCGCGGTGAAGATCGTGGATCTCGGCGCGTTGATCGGACGTCCCGCGGAAAACACGGGGCCCGGCTCGCCCATACTGGTTACCGGCGGCAAGGACGGCCTTGTCGGCTATCTGGTGGACCGTCTGGAGCTATCTCGGCACGCCCGGCCTCAGGCCCTGCCTCGTCTGGGGGATCGCCGTTTCGGAAACCTGCCCCCTCTTCTGGAACAGATTCGAGTCCGTGAAAACACCCGGGATATCGCCGCCTGCGTGCTCCATCTCTCCGGCTCCGCGCACCATTCCCACGCCGCCAAATCCGCCCCCGCCGAGACCTTGGCCTAAGCCTCCGCGGCGGGTGCCATAAAGCCCGGCCAACGGCTCGCGAACTCCGCCGCGAAATCCTCGCCCACCGCTTCGAGGGTCGGACAACGCTCTCCCAACTCGGCGGCGAGCGAGGTCACGGTCCCTTCGCTCGCACTGATGCCGCAGGGCACGATCCCGCCGAAGTGGCGCAGGTCGGGCGCGACGTTGAGCGCCACGCCGTGCAGCGTCACCCAGCGGCGCACCGCCACGCCGATCGCGGCGAGTTTGCGCTCCGCCACCCAGATGCCGGTCAGCCCCTCGCGTCGCGCCGCGACCACGCCATGGCGCGCCACGACCGCGATGAGCACATCCTCGAGAAACCGCAGGTAGGCGTGGAGATCCCGCCGCGTCGCCAGACTCACAATCGGGTAGGCCACGAGTTGCCCCGGACCGTGGTAAGTGATGTCCCCGCCGCGATTGGTCTC
>JBDLWD010000381.1:0-7017 GCA_039804465.1 Verrucomicrobiota bacterium
GGTTGCTCGACACCCGCAAAACCACCCCAGGATACAGAACGCTGGAAAAGTATGCCGTGGCGCGAGGCGGGGCATGGAACCACCGCCTTGGATTGTTTGATCGAGTGATGCTTAAGGACAACCACCTTGCGTTGACAGGTGATCGAGGCGGCTTGGCAGAGGCCGTCTCCAGGGCGAAAGACACCTATCCCGACGTTCCGGTCGAAGTCGAGGTGGACCACCTCAAACAGATAGCCCCGGTGCTCAAGGCGGGCGCGGACGTGATTCTGCTGGATAACTTCACGCCGGCAAAAATCCGGAAAGCGCAAAAATTGATCCAAGGCAAGGCGCTGACCGAAGCGAGCGGAGGCATAACCTTGGACAACCTTGCCGATTACAGTGGCCTTGGACTCGACTTTATCTCCACCGGGGCGCTTGTCCACCAGTCCACTTGGGTCGATATCGGCCTCGACTGGGAAACTTAATTCATTCCCCCGTCAGCCTTCCGCCATGCGCTCCGTTCGTGACGAGCAGCTTATCTTGCAGGCCCTGCTCGACGCAGGCGAAGACGGCCATGTTTCCGGCATGGCGCTCGCACGGATGCTCGGAGTCAGCCGCGTCGCCGTTTGGCAGCATCTGAACAAGCTGCGGGAACAGGGATTCGACATCATCAGCCAGCATGCACGCGGGTATCGCCTGGGGCGAGCTCCCTCGTTTTTGCATCCGAGCCTGATAGACGCCCACAGGCGAGCAGCCGAAAACGCCGGACGTATCCACTTCTTTGATACCGCCGGTAGCACCAATGACGAGGCCGGTCGCCTGCTCGCAGGCGGAGAACAGGCGCCGCTGATCGTGATGGCGCGAAGACAAAGCCAGGGCCGGGGGCGGCTGGGGCGGGCCTGGCACAGCGAGGTGGACGGCAATCTCTACGCAAGCTTCGCGTTTCGTCCCGAGGTGCCTCCGGCGCGCATGCAGACCTTCACCCTCTGGA
Organism: Verrucomicrobiota bacterium; assembly: GCA_039804465.1. Lineage (GTDB taxonomy): Bacteria > Verrucomicrobiota > Verrucomicrobiia > Opitutales > Opitutaceae > IMCC26134_A. The sequence goes on from JBDLWD010000381.1 coordinate 971, forward strand.
TGGGGGTAAACGTGTGCGCGCTCGTCGCCTCCTTCTGCAGGGTAACGCCGGGATTGAAATGGCCGAACGATCTGCTGTTCGACGGGCGCAAAGCCGGGGGCATGCTCACGGAAGCGCGGATGGACGCGGATCGCATCCATGACCTCGTGTTCGGATTGGGGCTGAATTTGCGACCACCCGCGGGCGGATGGCCCGACGAACTCGCGATTCGGGCCACGTCGCTCGCCGAGCAATCAGCCCTGCCCTTGGATCCAAACAAGTTCGCCGCGGCGCTGGTAGGCCGGGTTATCGATGCTTACGACCGCTTCATCGATGGCGGCTTTCAAAACACCTTTGCCGATCTGTGGCACCGTTTTGATGTGCTAAAGGGCAGGTCGGTAACGCTGCTGCAAGGCGGCAGAGAGCTGTCCGGCATCGCGATGGGAATCGACGACGAAGGCAGCCTTATCTTGCGCCAAGGCGACGGAAGAACGGATCGCTACCGCGCCGGAGAAGTCACCTTCGCCCGGAAGCAACCTTAGCGCGCTTCCCGGCAAAAAAGCGGAAACCCGGGCGCCCGGCGCGTAAGGACAGACGGCCCGGGCCGTTATTTATTCCATCATCATCGCGGGGCTGTCGCCGGACATTTTATCCGAAGAGGTTTTGTCTTTGGTCCTCGCATCGGAGCCGTCGGCCCCCGCTCCCCCGGTTTTTTCTGAAGCTTGGGCGGCGACCTGCCTGTCGGCTTTTTCCTTGGCGGCGCGCTCCTTCATTTTTTCCGCGTCTTTCTCCGTGCGCTCTCGCTGCCACTCGAGTTTTACGGCGGCCTTTTCTTCTTCGCTGAGTTTGCCGTCTTTGTTGGCGTCGTATTTTTCCAACATCTCGGAGCGTCTGGCCTTCTCCTTTTCGCGACGGGCGGCCTTGTCGGCCTCCCACTTGGCTTTCTCCTCGTCGCCAAGCTTTCCGTCCTTGTTCCGGTCATAGCGTTGAAGGACGGACGCAGGCACATCGGATTTGGCCTTGCCCGGCTCCTCTGCGCGAAGAACACCGGCGCAGGCGGAAAGGCAGGAGAGGAGAACAAGACGAACGACAGGGGCAGCGGATGTCATGGTATTACCAAGGGGGGGGTTAAGCAGGGAGAGGTTTGGAAGAATTTTAGCGGGGTCGCACCACCAAACGTTGGCGCGAGGCCGCAGGAAGCCAGTCCTTGGCGAACCGGGCCAATCCCGGAATAGTGACGGCGGCCAGTCGGGTATCGGTCTCCTCAAAGGTCTCCAGCCGCAGCCCAAGCAAGGTGCGCACCGCGGCCTCTGCGGCGCGCGCCGCGTTGGTTTGCAAACGCATGCGGCGCGAGGCCTGCAAGCGAGTTACCGCGCGGGAAAGTTCGTCCGCGCCTATGTGACCCGCCGCAAGCCGAGCCAGCTCGGCGTCAAATTCGGCCAGCACCTCGAACTCCTTGCCCGGCTGAGTGCCGGCATAAAGGTAGAACATGCCGTCATCCACGCCCACCACGCGACTGGCGCTCACGAAGTAGGCCAGGCCCTTTTCCTCGCGCACGCGCTCGAACAGGCGCGCAGCCATTCCGCTAAGAATCTCATGCAAGACCGTGCAGACGGTGTCGTCCCCCGAGAGCACGCCAGGACCGGGGAAGGCGTCGAACACCAGCGCCTGCTGGCACTCGCGAACCTGCGCGTGCTCGGCGGCGGGCGCAGGCGAGTGCCGCGCCGGCCGCGCCGGCGCGCGTCCCTGAGGCAGCTTTGACAGCCAGCGGGACAGCGCGGGCACGAGTTTCTTTTCATCGAAGTCGCCGGCGACCGCGACCACGACGTTGCCGCCCACGGCGAGCTTCTTCCAGAGCGCGCGCAGGTCGCCGGGCTTGAGGGCTTTCACGCCACCGGGATTACCATGTGCATCCAAGGCCAGCGGATGTAGTCCGAAAAACTTTTCCCGGGCGAGTCGATGGCCGGAGCTGACGACGTCGTCCTCGTCCTGTTGCAGGTGGGCGAGCTCGGCATCCCGCTCCACCTCGAAGGTGCGGGCGGCGAAGGCGGGCGTGAGCACGGCGTCGCGCAGCAGCTCGACGGCCAGGGCGGCGTCGCTGGGCAACACCTCGACGGCGAGGCCGACCGTGTTGTTGCCCGACCGAGGGGAGAAGCTGCCGCCCACCGCCTCGATGGCGGAGGCGACCGCGGCGGCGTCGCGCTTGCCGGCGTCCTTGGTGAGCATGGTGGCGAGCAGAGCGGTCGCGCCACGCTTGCCCGCCGGCTCGTGCAGCGGGCCGCCCTCGCAGACGAGGTGGATGTGTAAATTGGGCTGGCGCTCGTCGCGCCGAAGGAGGATGCGCACGCCGTTGGGCAGGGTGCGCGACGTCCATTCGGCGGAGGACGCCCGCTCCGTGCCTGTTGCGGGCGCGACCGATACGGCCTTGGGACGAGGGTCGAGGGAAACGATGTTTTCCCGCCCGGCGCAGAGATGCTCGCGCAGCACGCGGCGAAGATCGGCGGGCGTGGCGGAGGCCACGCGAGCGAACCACGCGCGGCTGAAATTCAAGTCACCCGCCACGACCTCGGCCGAGCCGAGACGCGAGGCGCGACGGGAGACGGTCTTGCGTCCGCCGATTTCGCCCACGACGAGCTGGCGGACGGCCCGCTTCAACTGGGCGGAGGTGAAGCCCCGCGTGGCCAGCTTGGCGAGCTCGCGGCGCACGGCGCGCTCGGCGGCGTCGCGCTTGCCGGGGTCGGCGCTGAAAAAGATGGCGAACAAACCCGCGTCTCCGGGAGACCAATGGTGGGCGTCGATGGAATGAACCAACCGCTTCTTTTCCCGGAGCTCGCGCCAGAGCGGCGAGCTGTCGCCGTAACCGACGACCACCCCCAGCAGATCAAGCAAGGGAGCGTCCGGATGGGTAAGCGCGACCGAGGGCCATGCGATGGCGCCGCGCGCGAGCTCCACGTCGGCGGTCTCGCGATGAAGACGCGGAGCGAGCTGCGCCGCCTCGGTGGGCTGGTAAACAGGCGCGAGACGCCGGCGCGGCGCGGCGCCGAAATGTTTTTCCACCGCGAGGCGCGCCGCCTCGGCGGAGACGTCTCCGGCGATGACCACCACGAGATTGTTGGGCGCGTAGCGTTCGCGGTAATAGGCAAGAAGCTCGTCGCGCGTGACGGCGGAAAACACGTCGCGGTGGCCGATCACCGGCTCGCGCAATGGATGGGTCTTGAATACCGTGCGGGCCAGGGCGTCCCAATGGCGCCGATCGTGGTCGTCGTCACCCATCGCGATCTCTCGCAGGATGACGTCTCGCTCGCGGGCCACCTCGTCGGCGGGCATAGTGCTGCGCAGCACCATGTCGGCCAGCAAGTCGACCGCGACCTCCAGATGCGGCGCGGGCAGATCGATGTAGTAGACGGTGCGATCGTAGGTCGTGTAGGCGTTGATCTGGCCGCCGTGGGCCTGCACGGTGGCGGAGATCTCGCGCCCGGCGCGTCGTTCCGTGCCCTTGAAGAGAAGATGCTCCAGATAGTGGGAAAGACCGGCGCCGAGGAGCGCTCCTTCGTGCTGGCTGCCGGTTTTCACCCAGACTTGAACGGAAACCACTGGCGCGGCGGCGTCCGGCTGCACGAGAAGAACGAGCCCGTTCTCCAGCTCGGTGCGGTAAACGGGCTGGGCCCAGAGACGTTCGAGAAGTTTAAGATCGGCTGGAGCGAGCAGACAGGACATCGATGCCTATGCTGGACGAGCCGTGACGAATGTCCAACGACCAAAGTCAAAGCTCGACCAGGGAATGGCGTCACCCAAACCAAGCCCGCCCCTGTCGTGGATCAGTCCGTCTCTGCGAAACTAGGCAAGGGCAGACGGCGCTCCACAGGCCGGAATGGACCTTCGAATGCTGCCTCAAACGAATACACGTCGGCAAAATCTTCCCGCCTATCGGAATCCGTCTTACTGAAGACGTTATAATCTATTAGGTTATAAACGATGTCTCCGAAATGAATGGTCTCGTGCAAACCCCAGGCATTCAGCACAGTCTTGGCAAGCGGTCCATATTGCTCGAGCGCATAGTCCCGTAAACCCTCAGCAAGTTCGCGACCGGTCACGTGGCGAGAAACGCGGGCCCTCGCCGAATCGCGTTTTTTTAACTCACGCACAGCGTGCTCCAAGCCGTCGCGCACAAACACGTAGGCTTGCCGCTCGAAACGGGCGTCTTCCTTGCGGATAAGTGCGATGATCTCGTTTACGTCCAATTCAGGCATTAGTGACCCTGATAAAAACGCGACCAGACAAAGTCGCAACCCCTGTGTGTCGCCAGACCACAACCCGGTTCGATACCTAAGCGGCTCGATGAAACACGACTGTTCCACTTAGGAAAATCTCCATAAGTTCATGTGAATATAAGCTTAATACAAAAATATTCGCCTGGTCGTTTGGCTCGGGATAAAGACCGAGCGAGTAATGCATCCGTCAGAGGATCGCCCCAAAGGGTCACGTAATAATACCCACTATTATAAATATTTTTACCATTTGCATTTTTCATGCAAAGGAGAGCGATTTACATCGTTTTCGCAGCCACTCAATGATCGCTTCAACCCAAACCAACCATCCGCTCGGCGCCAACGGCGAAATCGCCGACGGTCCTTCGCGCGTCGAAAAAGCCTGCGCTCGCCTGCGCGAAGCCGGATTACGCATCACTCAACCACGCATCGCCATCCTCAGCGTCTTGATTGCCCGTGGTCAACCGATGAGCATCGAGCAAATCCATGGTGCGATTCGCACCAAATCGTGCGACTTGGTCACGGTCTACCGCTGTCTGGCCGCATTTGAAGCAATCGGCTTGGTGAAGCGCTCGTTTTTTCACAACGGCACAAGCCTTTACCAACTCAGCGACCGCAAGGAAGCTGACTATCACATCGTGACCAAGGAGACCCACGAGGTGCGCGCCCTAGACTCATCCATCAGCGCACGTCTAGCGATCGCGATCAAAGAGGTGGAGGAACTATTGAAGGCGGACGGCTACACCGACGTGAGCCACCTTCTCGAGTTTTTCGCCAAGCCGCCGCCTGCGGTCGGCATTGCGCCCGCCCGCGACGGCCAGGCCAAGGTGCCGACTGCTTAATCATCAGTTCCTGCGCCGAAACTGCTTTCGGCCCCAAAAAGCCGCCCGATTCACGGCGCGGCTTTTTTGTTTCCGACGCCTCGCGGTCAGGCGCTCGGAGAATTAGACAGGTGCGACGCAACCATATGCCTGCTCTGCTGCGTCCCAATTCAGAACACGCCAAAATGCCTGAACGTAGTCGGCTCGGCGGTTCTGATAAGAAAGATAGTAGGCGTGTTCCCACACATCGAGGCCGATGATGGGCTCCGCTCCGCTCATCAAAGGAGAGTCTTGGTTGGCGGTGGACAGGATGCTCAGCTCGCCGTCCTGCCAGACCAGCCAGGCCCAGCCGCTGCCGAAGCGGGATAATGCGGCTTTCTCAAACTGCTTTTTAAACTCCTCCATAGAGCCGAAGCGGCGGTTCAGCGCCGCGCTCAGCGGCCCGGGACGATAATCCGCAGACGGCGCGAGCAATCGCCAGAAAAACGAATGATTGAGGTGGCCTCCCAGTTGATTCCGCAAAGTCGACCGAAATGGCTCCTCGAAAGCGTCCAAACGGCCGATCAACTGTTCCCCGGAGAGCTCGCGAAGATCAGGTCGCGCCTCCAACGCCTTGTTGGCGGCGTTGATGTAGGCCTGGTGATGTTTGGCGTGATGAATCTCCATCGTGCGCGCGTCGAAGTGCGGCTCCAGGGCGTCATAGGCGAAAGCCATGGGCGGCAGCGTAAAAGGTTGGATATTCGCGCCAAGGGCTGGGGCGACCAATTCGCGCTGGGACGCACGAGCCATGGAGCCGATCGGCGCGAAAGCTATGAAAGCGGCTCCGGCGCCGATCGTTTTCAGAGCTGAACGCCGTTTCATGGCCGAAGATGGGATGACATGCATCCCTCGAGGATAATCACGATTCCACATGGGGCAAACACGGGCACACACACCGCCTTTGACAGCCAAAGGCCTCCTCGCGCACCTTGGGGTAGAC
>JBDLWD010000382.1:0-2574 GCA_039804465.1 Verrucomicrobiota bacterium
CTGCGCACGCTGTTCGAGATCATTCTGCCTGGCTACGTCGACGCTAAGCTACCCGCCGCCGCCGGCTCGGGCGTAAAGACCGCCGACCGGAACTGGCAGGACGAGCGTCTGCAAAAGCAGACTGCCCCCTATATCTTGCGCCGCACCAAGGCCGCGGTCGCCACCGAGCTGCCGCCCAAGATCGAGCAGATTGTCTGGTGCCAGCCCACCTCGGAGCAACAGGCGCTCTATGCGGAGTATCAGCGCAAGTCGGAGCAGGAGCTCGACGCGCTGGCCGGAGCGGGGGCCTCGGAAGGCGCGCTGCGCATCGCCACCCTCACGCAATTGCTTCGCCTGCGCCAGATTTGCTGCGATCCCCGCCTGGTCGAACAAATGGCCGAGGCTTCGGCCTCGTCCAAGCTCGACGCTTTTCGCGAACTCCTCGCCGAGGCCATCGACGACGGGCATCGCCTGCTCGTGTTTTCCCAGTTCACCAGTCTGCTATCGCTGCTCCGAGACGAGCTGGACCGCCAGGAGATCGCCTACTGCTACCTGGATGGCTCCACGCCGACCAAACAACGTCAGGCCGAGGTCGACCGCTATCAGCAAAACGCCGACATCCCGGTTTTCCTCATCTCGCTCAAGGCCGGCGGCACCGGTCTAAATCTCACCGGCGCGGACACCGTGGTCCACTTCGACCCGTGGTGGAACCCCGCCGCCGAGGCGCAGGCCACCGACCGCGCCCACCGCATCGGCCAGACCAAGGTGGTCACCACCTACAAGCTCATCTGCTCCGGCACGGTGGAGGAAAAGGTCATGGTCCTGCAGGATGAGAAACGCCGCCTGCTCGCGGACGTCTTCGAGGCGAGCGACGCCGTGAACGCGAAGCTAAGCCTCACCGACCTGCGCGGCCTGATAACCGGTTGAGAAACCGCCGCCGGCATGCGCGCCAGCCGACGGGCGGCGGAAACAAAAAACCCGCAAGACCTTTTCAAAAGGTGTTGCGGGCCAAAATGGTGGCAAGACCCGGAATCGAACCGGGGACACGTTGATTTTCAGTCAACTGCTCTACCAACTGAGCTATCTTGCCATTGCGCTTGTGACGCGGGAGTGGCGAGCAAAGGGCGCGCGAAAGGTGCGTCAACGGGATTTTTGCATCGCGCTGCGGAATGATTGTCCGCGCAGGTAGGCCGCGCGCCGCCGTTCGAGCTCCTTCGCCGTGGAGTCCGCGCCTTCCGATCGTGCCGCCGCGATCGTCTTGTCGATGATATCCAGCGCATCCGTGTGCCGTCCGGCCTCGGCATGCGCCGCGGCGAGCGCGTCCGCCTCCCGATAGCTCAGCGGCACGCGCATCGCGACCAGGCGCTCCATCAAACGGACCGCCTCCGCGCCGTCTCGCGCCTGGGCCTCGGTCGACGTGGCCAGCAACCAGGCCAGATCGGTGATTACGTCGCGGTCATTGGGCGCCAACTCCAACGCGCGCCGCAACGCCGACACGGCGTCGACCGCCCGTCCCTCCTCGGAGAGCCGGCGGCCGAGATTGCGTTCCACCTCGAAACGCTGCGGAGCGGGCAGGCGCGCCGCCACTTCGCGCGCATCATCGAGCCGACCCGCGTCCACCAGCGACAATCCCAGCCTATGGCCGGTGTCCACCTGGGAAGAATCGAGATTCCAAGACTGGATGAACGCCTGCAACGCGGCCTGGGTCTGGCCGACGCCGGCCAGATAAACGCCCAGATGGTAAAAGGCCTCGGATTGCGCCTGCTCGGGCCGCACCTCGAAAATTTGCACCCAGTGGCCGGCCTTGGCCAGGTCCTCTAGCATCTTGTAAGGCAGCGGACGCAGCCACGCCGGGATGCTGCGGGTCGATAGCAGCGAACTCACAAAACAATCCTCGGTGCTCGCGTCCTTGGGGCGCCCGTGATGCAGCCGAGCATAGGGCTGGGCGAACGCATCCCAGGAAAAAATGACGATGTGCGTGACCTTGTGCTCGCGACACAGACGCAACGCCTCGTCCTCGCTCTTGGCCCCGTAAATCGCGGCCACGGTCTTCAGGCCGGCCAGATTTTCCCAATACAGCGTGCCCACCCCTTGGGTATCTCCAAAAAAGGCCAGATTGGTCGTGGTCGTGGGCCCGCTGACGATATTGATCGGCTTATCCCCGGCCGAGAGCCGCAGCTTCCAGGCGACGTCACGCATGACAAGGGTGATGGCCTCCTGCACGCCGATGCCCTGCGGAGCTCGCCACTCCCGCGCCGAGAAAAAAGGAAACACCCCAAGCCCGAAGGCGAGTGTCAGCACGCCGCAGCCGGCCAGCCACGCGGCGGGCCGCGAAGACATACCGCGCCACAGCACGATCAGGCAAAGCGGCAGCGCCACCCACAAGGCCTGCGAAACCCCCACCCATCGCATTTGGAAAAACGACAGCACGGTCAGTGGAACCGCCGCGCACAAGCCGAGCGCCAGCGGCGCGAAACCTCCCCGAGGCAGCCTGGAACCGAGCAGCACCCAAAGCCCTGGCAGCGCGAGCAGCGGCCATATGGGCACCGTCAGCACGATCTGCAGCCACTCCGATTCGCCGAACACCTTCAGGAA
>JBDLWD010000383.1:0-6080 GCA_039804465.1 Verrucomicrobiota bacterium
AACAAACACCGCAACTTCAGGTCATTGTTTACCGCAAAGCCATGAAACCCCTTACCCTTGCCTCGCTTCTTGCCTCGCTGCCGCTCGTGTTGCCCGCCGGCCCCGCGCTCACGATCTACAACCAGAACTTCGCCGTGGTGCGCGAGACCATCCCGCTGGAGCTCAAAGCGGGGGTGAACGCGATCAACTTTGCCGGCGCGACCACGCAAGTGGAGCCCGATTCGGTGGTGCTGCGCGATGCGGCCGGCAAGGTCGGCCTGCGCATCCTCGAGCAAAGCTACCGTGCCGACGCCGCCTCGCAGGGACTGCTGCTCGCGTTGAACGAAGGCAAGGAGCTCGACTTCCTCGTGACCGACCAAAACGCCAAGGAATACGTCGTGAAAGGCCGCGTGGTGCGCAGCGGCTACAAGGCCGTCGGCGAGGCCGCCACACCCATCATCGAGGTCGACGGCAAGTTGCGCTTCTCGCTGCCCGGTCAGCCGATTTTCCCGAGCCTCGGCGACGACGCCATTCTCCAGCCCACGCTTTCATGGCAGGTCAACGCCGACCGGGCGGCGGAGCTCCAGGCCGAGCTGGGCTACATCACCGGCGGCATGGGCTGGCAGGCGGCCTACAATCTGATCGCTCCGGAAAAGGGCGATCAGGTCGACATCGTCGGATGGGTCACGGTGAGCAACAACACCGGCAAACGTTTCGACGACGCCACCATCAAGCTCATGGCCGGCGACGTGAACAGGGTGCAGCCGGAGGTCGAAAACTTTGCGACGCGCCAGCGCAAGGTCATGGTCATGGCCGCCATGGCTGAGCCCGTCGCGGACGTCACTGAAAAGGCCTTCGACGAATTTCACCTCTACTCGCTGCCCCGTCCCGTGACCCTGCGCGACCAGGAGACGAAGCAGGTCGAGTTCCTCCGCGCCACCGGGGTCACCGCGCCGCAGCTCTACATCTACGACCAGCAGAAATACGGCGCGAAAGTCGCCACCGTGCGCGAATTCAAGAACAGCAAGGAAAACGGCGGCCTCGGCCTTCCGCTGCCCAAGGGCCGCGCGCGTTTTTACCGGCAGGACTCAGCCGACGGTCGGCTCGAATTTGTCGGAGAGAACAACCTCGACCACACCGCCAAGAACGAGACCGTCCGGCTCTATACCGGCGACGTCTTCGACATCGCGGTGGAGAAGAAACAGACCGACTCGCAGATGAGCAGTCGCAACGATTTCCGCGAGGAGGCCTTCGAGGTGAAGCTGCGCAACCGCAAGTCCGAGCCGGTGGAGGTTCGCGTGGTGGAGCACTTCCACTCCGGTCCGAATTGGAAACTCATCCAGCAATCGGACCCTCACGAAAAGACCTCCGCCGATACCGCCGAATTCCCCGTCAAGCTCCAGCCTGACGAGGAAAGGGCAGTCACCTACCGCGTGCGCTACGACTGGAAATGAGAAAAACCGGTCTCCCGCCGCCCAATGTTCGTATTACGAACATTGGGTCTTTGCTGGCGCCCGGGCCGGATTTTACCCCGGGGGCAATCGCGGTGCCCCGCGCACGAAAAGCGAAGGAGGCTTGCGCTGGGCTGTGATGCCATCGGCGGGCTTCTGCCTTGGAGCAAAGGAAGTAAGCGCCCGGAAAGCCCCTTCGGCCTCGGCGCGATCATTCCTCGGGCAGGAGACCGCGGGCGACGGCGTCGTCGAGTAGCGACTGGGCGTGGGCCCAAACCTCGGCGGCGCCTTCCTTGGCGTGCTGGTTGCGGGCGACGACCATTTTGCGCGTCACGCCGTGCTCGCGCCATTTTTCTCCGCCCGAAAGAATGTTGAGCAGGATGGGTTGGAGGCGGTCGACCGCGGCGGCAAATTTCGCCTCGGGGGTCTGTTTGGCTTCGAACTCCTCCCAGCAGGCCCTGAGTTCGGCGCCTTGCCCGGCAGGCAGCAGGCCGAAGATGCGATCGGCGGCCTTTTGCTCGCGCTCGTATTGGCCGACCATGCGGGCGGTGTCGTAGGCGTAGGTATCGCCGGCGTCGATCTCCACGATGTCATGGATGACCAGCATCTTGAGCACGCGGGCGAGGTCGATCGGCTGGTTGCTGTGCTCCGCTAGCGTGATCGCCATCAGGCAGAGGTGCCAGGAGTGCTCGGCGTCGTTCTCGCGGCGTCGGCTGGCCGGCAGCAGGGCCTGGCGAAAAATTTCAGATAGTTTCAGGCACTCGGCCAAAAAGGCGTATTGCTGCTGGATGCGGGTCATGCGGGGCAGGCTAGGGGAGCGACCGGGCGCGCCGAGCTTTTCCTTGCCCGACCGCTTGGGCGGGCCATTACCTAGACCCTTTTCTCTCCCATGAAAATCCTCGTCGCCGACAAGATCTCACCCAAGGGCGTCGCCTATCTGCGCCAGCAGCCAGGCTTTGAAGTCATCGAGGCCTATGGGTCCTCTCCGGAAAAGATCATCGAGCTCGTAAAGGATGTGCAGGCGATCGCCGTGCGCTCGGAGACCAAGATCACCCGCCAGGTGTTCGCCGCCGCCACCAAGCTCAAAGTCGTCGGTCGCGCCGGCGTTGGCGTGGACAACGTGGACGTGGACGCCGCCACCGAGCACGGCGTCGTCGTCATGAATACCCCCGGCGGCAACACCATCTCCACCGCCGAGCTCACCTTTACCCACATCCTCTGCTGCGCCCGTCCCATCGCCCAGGGCGCCGCCTCGATGAAGGCCGGCAACTGGGACCGCAAGACCCTCAGCGGCGTCGAGCTGCTCCGCAAGACCATCGGCATCATCGGCCTCGGCCGCATCGGCAGCGAGGTCGCCAAGCGCGCCCAGGCCTTCGGCATGAAGGTCCTTGCCTACGATCCCTATCTCACCGCCGCCCGCGCCGCCTCCATGCAGGTCGAGCCCGTCACCCTCGACGCCCTCCTTGCCGGTTCGGACTACATCACGGTCCACATGCCGCTCACCGAGGAGACCAACAACATGATCGACGCCGCCGCCCTTGCGAAGTGCAAGAAGGGCGTCCGCATCGTCAACTGCGCCCGCGGCGGCATCGTCAACGAGAGTGCCCTCGTCGAGGCCCTCAAGAGCGGCCAGGTCGGCGCCGCCGGCCTCGATGTCTTCGAGACCGAGCCCCTCCCCAAGGACAGCGAGCTCCGCTCCGCCCCCAACATCGTCCTCACCCCCCACATCGCCGCCTCCACCACCGAGGCCCAGGAATCCGTCGGCATCGAGATCGCCGAGCAGATCGCCGACGTGCTCCTCCACGGCGCCGTGCGCAACGCCGTCAATCTCCCCTCGATGGACGCCGCCTCCGCAAAGACCCTCGCCCCCTATATCTCCCTTGGCGGCAAACTCGGCTCCCTCGTCCAGCAGATCGCCCCCAAGCAAATCGCCAAGCTCCGCGTCACCTACACCGGCAAGGTCGCCGATCTCGACGTCAACTCCATCACGCGCGCCCTCCAAGGCGGCTTCCTCCGCCGCATCAGCGGCGACAGCGTCAACGCCGTCAACGCCCCCACGCTGCTCACCCGCCTCGGCGTGCAGTTCGAGGTGGTGAAGTCCACCGACGCGGGCGACTACACCGATCTCATCGAGCTCGAGGCTACCGGTGGCGACGGCTCTGTGAACAGCGCCCGCGGCACCCTCATCGGCAAGAACAACGAGCCCCGCATCGTCGGCATCAACGGCCGCGAGGTGGAGGTCGCCGCCGAGGGCTCTCTCCTCGTGCTCGAGAACCTCGACAAGCCCGGCATGGTCGGCTCGGTCGGCACGCTTCTTGGCCAGGACGGCGTGAACATCGCCGACATGTCGCTCTCCCGCCTCACGCCCGGCGGCACCGCCTACATGGTGGTGCGCGTCGACCACGAGCCGAGCGCCGCGGCTCGCGAAGCGCTGAAGGCCAACGCCAACATCAAGCTCGCGAAGTTCGTGCAACTCTAAAGGCAGGGCGGGACCGCTGGGCCCGCCGCGTGCACCGCTGGGTGTCGTCCCCGAACGGCGCGCCCAGCGGTCGCGCCCTACCTGCAACACCTCCCATGCTGATCCCGCTTCTTCTCGCCGCCCTTGCCGGCTACTTCCTCGGCGCGCTACCCTTCGGGTGGCTCATCGCCCGCAAGTTCGGCGTGAACATCTTCGAGCACGGCTCGAAGAACCCGGGCGCCACGAACGTGAAGCGCGTGCTCGGCGGCATGTTCGGCCAGAAGGGCAAACGCGCCGGCGATCTCGCGTTCGTGCTCGACGCGCTGAAGGGCGCGGCAGCCGCCGGTTGGCCGCTTTTCCTGTGTGGCACCTACACCTGGCAAATGCAGATCACCGGCCTGGTATTCGCCCTCGTCGGCCACAGTTTCAGTTGCTTTACCCGTTTCAAGGGCGGCAAAGGCGTCGCCACCTCCGCCGGCGGTCTCTGCGTCCTGCTGCCTTTACCGACCCTGCTGGCCCTTGTTTCATGGGTGATCGTTTTCTGGATTTCCCGTTACGTCTCGCTCGCGTCGATCAATGCCTCGATCGTGCTGCCCTTGGCGTCATGGATTTTCGACGGCCCGCGCGCTTTCTCAATTTTGGCCACCGTCCTTGGCGTTTTCGTCATCGCCCGCCATCGCCCTAACATCGTCCGCCTGCTCAACGGCACCGAGAATCGTTTCGCCAAGACCGCCAAAGACGCAGGCGCTTGATCGGCGTATCGGGCTTTTATAAAGCCTCCGGATTATTCCTCTGCGGCCTGCGTAAGATTGATTTGCCGGGTGTTCAGGGGGGCAGCGGCGCCTCTCTTCAGGTTAAGTTTCGGCATCCATGCTCAAGGGCATGCTGATTGCTCCGATGATGCTTTTTCATGACCGCGTCCATTTCCAGCACCGCCTTGTCCCAAGCCACGCACTCCGGATCCCAGCCGGCTGACAACAGCGGCGTGGTGGCGACCAAAAACGCCGAGGGCGTGGCAGCCGAATTGCGGCGCATCTATGACTTGTCCTCGACCATCGAACGCCGCCTGCGCGGCGCCGTCCAGGAAATCGGCGACATCAACCTGCAAACCCGGCTCCTTAGCTTCAACGCGCAGATCGAGGCCGCCCACGCCGGCGCCGCCGGCCGCGCTTTCGAGGTCGTGGCCCGGGAGATGGTGACCCTTTCCGAGCGCACCACCAAGTCCGCCGCCGATCTGGACGAGAAGACTCAGTCCGACATTCGCCAGCTCAACGGCATGATCGGCGAGGTCGGCACCGCCGTGCGCGGGACCCGGCTGAGCGATCTCGCCTTCACCAACATTGATTTGATCGACCGCAACCTCTACGAGCGTTCCTGCGACGTGCGCTGGTGGGCCACCGACTCCAGTTGCGTGGAGGCCTGTCTCGATGCCTCGCGCGCCAATCATGCCTCCCAGCGTCTCAGCGTCATCCTCGACGCCTACACCGTCTACCAGGACATCGTCCTGTGCGACATGCAGGGCCGGGTGATCGCCAACGGACGTCCCGCCAAATTCAGCTGCCTGGGTTCCGACCAGTCCGCAACCGAGTGGTTTCGCTCCGCCCTGCGGACCGGCTCCGGCGGCGAGTTCGGCTTTGAGGGCGTCCACCGGTCGTCTACGCTCGCGGGTCGAAAAATGGCCCTGGTCTATTCCGCGCTGGTGCGCCGCGACGGCCGGACCGACGGTGAGCCGATCGGCTGTCTCGGCATCGTGTTCGATTGGGAGGCGCTGGCCCAGACCATCGTCAACCGCACCCAAGTGGGCGAGGCGGAGAAGCGCCATACCCGCGCCTGCATAGTCGATCGGTCGGGGCTCATCATCGCCGACAGCCGCTCGCGGCATCTTCAAGACAAGTTTCCGCTGGGCCAGCTCCCCGCCTTGATCGGCTGCGGAAAGGGTTACTGCATCCACAGTCTGGACGGGATCCCTCACCTTATGGCCTACGCGCACTCGCCGGGTTTTGAAACCTACTCCACGGGTTGGCACTCGTTTATCGTCCAGCCGCTCGCGCTGCACTGATTTCGCGGGCATCGCCGGGCATAGGGAGGTTTGAACACCTCAATTGACGTGGGACGGCATCCCCCTCTTAGGTCTCCCCATTCATGAGCGTCTCCGTCATCAACATCGGCATCTGCGGCCTCGGCACCGTCGG
>JBDLWD010000384.1:0-3687 GCA_039804465.1 Verrucomicrobiota bacterium
GCCGGCCGCTGACAATCACGGGAAGCCGTTCACGCGGAGTTTTGCGCCGTGATGGCGCGGCCAACCCTACTTCCGGGTTGCGGAGATCGAGGCGGCGTAGGCCTGGACGCCAGCCGCGATGGCCTCGGCGATGTCGCCGCGAAAGCTCTCGGTCGCGATCTTGCGGGCCTCGGCGTCGTTGGAGAGGTAGCCAGCCTCGACCAGGACCGCCGGACAGTCGACCAGTCGCAGCACGGCGAAGCGGGCGCGCTTGTAACCGCGATCCTCCGTGCGCAGCTTGGCCAGCAACTGCCGGTGCATGTGCGCACCCAGCACCGCGCTCCATGCGTCGTGACGGTTGCCGGGATTGTCGACCTTGTCCTCGGGCGAGCGCGCGGCGGAGGAGGTCGAGCGCTGGTTGCGCGGCGTCAGCACGTAGGTCTCGGTGCCACGCACCGAGGTATTGTTCGCGACGGCGTTGAAGTGGATGCTGATGAACAGGTCAGCTCCGGCCTTGCTGGCCATATCGGCGCGTTCCGGAAGACCGACGAAACGGTCGCCGGAGCGGGTTAGCAGCACGCGCCAGGCGGGATCGGAGTCGGCGAGCAGGCGCTGGAGTTTTTTCGCGACGTCGAGCGTGAAGGTTTTCTCGTCGAGCTTGCCGGCCTTGTTCCGCGTGCCGGAGTCCTGCCCGCCGTGCCCAGGATCAATCACGATGGTCCGCAACGGACGGGCGGCGATTTGTCCCGGGCGCAGGATGGGGCCGATGAAGCGCTCGAGGTCTATGCTGGCGACGTAGAAGACGTCTTTGCGCCAAATGGCGGGCTCCCCGAGAAAGACGCGCATCCCGTGGAGTTCCGCCTCGCGAGACTCGCCCTCGAGGACGATGCGACCGGCGGCGGAGCTTAGCGTGAGCACGCGCCTATCCGCGTCGAACGAGGATTTGTAGCCCAACCGGGCAAACCAGGCGCGGGCGTCGGTGTAGCTAACGCCCGCGATTTTCACCACGGCGGGCGAGGCGGGGCGTGGTGCGGTGCGGCTCGCCAGGACGACCGGAACGGACGCCGAGGCCTGAGGACACGGGGCCGTCGAGAAAAATACGGCCAAGGCGAGCAGGCGAAACGGGGCGAAACGGGGCATGGAAGCAAAAAAGACCGCGGCCCGGAGTGTCGGGACGCGGCGTTGAATCAGACCGAAGGTCGGGATCGGTGTCGTGTGAGAGGAGTCACTTCTGGTCGTCGTGATCGTCGTCGTGGTCGCCCTTGCCGGTGTCGTCGATGGCCTGCTCGTCGGCGCCAAGCGTGTATTTGCGCTTACGTTTGTTGGCCGGATAGGGCGTGAGCATGACATTGATCTGCTTGCCCATGAGCTTGGGCTCGGAATCTGGATGCCCCATGCCGGAAAGTTCCTCGAGCGCGCGCTTCATGACA
Organism: Verrucomicrobiota bacterium; assembly: GCA_039804465.1. Taxonomy (GTDB): domain Bacteria; phylum Verrucomicrobiota; class Verrucomicrobiia; order Opitutales; family Opitutaceae; genus IMCC26134_A. The sequence goes on from JBDLWD010000384.1 coordinate 1,410, forward strand.
TTGAAGCCGATCTCGGTGTGAGCCATCTCGCGGCCGCGGAACTTCAGGCGGAGCTTCACCTTGTTGCCATGGTCGAGGAACTCCTCGGCGTGGCGGATTTTGGTGAGGAAGTCGTTGTTCTCGATGCGAGGGGTGAACTCCACCTCCTTCAGCTTGCTCGCGGTCGATTTGGCGTGGCTGCTCTTCTTCTGCTCCTCGTAGATGTATTTGCCGAAGTCCATGATGCGGCACACAGGAGGCACCGCGTTGGCGGACATCTCGACGAGATCGAGATTGAACTGGCGAGCGAGCGAGAGGGCGCGCTCCGTGGCCATTATGCCGAGTTGTTTGCCCTCGGGGGATATGACGCGGATTTCGGGAACCCGGATCTTGTCGTTGCGCTTGATGTGCGCAAAGGGGTCGTTGTTACGACGTTGGTAGGGCTGATTGGGGCGTCGTGCGCCGCCGCCGTAGGGTGCTGAGAGGGCCATCAATGATACTTGGGTGCGTGTGCTGAGCGAATTTGAGGAACGACCAGCCCTGCGGGAAAGACAACTGGAAAACAGGAGAAGGCCTCGGGATATTACCGATTTGCAGACGGGGAGACAATCGGCGGACGGTCCGGCGGGCGCCGGGAGTGGACGCGAATGCCCGCCAATCAGACCGAAAAGCTTTCCCCGCAGGAGCAGGAAGCCTTCGCGTTAGGGTTGGTGAACTTGAAGCCGCCGGCGATGAGCGCCGCGGAATAATCGATGTGCGTGCCCTTGAGGTAGAGCGCCGTCTTGGGGTCAACCAACACGCGCGTCCCCGACGTATCGACCAGGATGTCGCCCCGCTTCGGCTCCGCTGTGAAACGCAGTTTGTAGCTCAAACCGTTACAACCTCCGCCTGCGATGGCCACGCGCAGGAAATCCCCCTGCTTCTCGCGCGCGATCAGGGCGGCGACTTTTCGTCCGGCGGCGTCGGTGAGTTTCACCAAACGCTCGTCGCCCTGGCGCGGCGCCGGCGTTTCAGTCGCGGGGACCGGCGGGACGGGGGCGGAGGTGGGGGGCGTGACAAATGGTTCCATGGCGCGAAGCAGGGGCACAACTTGGCGCTCAGGCGCCGGCAGGCAAGCGGCGCCGCGAGACCAGGCGCCGGGCCATGCGCACCGCGTTGGCAAAACTCGCGGCAGAGGCGAGGCCGCGCCCGGCGATGTCGAACCCCGTGCCGTGGTCCGGGCTGGTTCGCACCCACGGCAGGCCAAGGGTGATGTTTACCGCCTGATCGAATTCCAGGGTTTTTAAAGGCGCGAGGCCTTGGTCGTGGTAAAGGGCCACCACGGCGTCGAAATCACCCCGCAGCTGCCGACCAAAAACCGTGTCGCCAGGCAGGGTTCGCGAAAGGCCCGGGAACCGTGCGCGCAGGCGATCCAGAATGGGATCGATGTGCTCGCGTTCCTCATTGCCCAGCAGGCCGTCCTCGCCCGCATGGGGGTTGAGTCCGCACACCGCGATGCGCGGCGAGCCGGAGACTCCGGCATCATCGGCGCGGCACAACTCGTCCGCAGCCGCGACGGCTCTCGCCAGCACCGGTTCGGTAAGCGCCGCAGGCACCGCCGCCAACGGGATGTGCCAGGTGGCGAGCACAACTCGCAACCGCCCGCCCGCAAACGCCATCACCGGATCCCCGCCCCACTCCGCCGCGAAGAACTCCGTCTGGCCGGGGAAATTCCACCCGACCCGCGCCATGCGGTTCTTCGCCACGGGGCCCGTGACCACGCCGACCACCCGCCCCTCGCGCGCCGCCGCGGCTGCGGCGCGCAGGGCGGCGTCCGCCACCCGAACTCCATCGTCGTCCGGACTGCCGGGCGTGGCGACGTAATCTGCCCGCCCGGCCGGACACGAGAGGAACTCCCCCGCACGGGGAAGCGCGGCCATCCAGCTTGCCGGACCATGAATCTCCGTCGCGGCGACCTCCGCGGGCGCGGCATCGCGCAACCAAGAAGCGATGATCTCGGGGCCGACTCCGGCGGGATCACCACAGGTAAATGCCAGCTTGGGGAGCACCTCGCTCATGCCTCGGTCCCTGGTTCGACGCCGTCCGTCGCCTCGCGCCTCAGGGGCCTGGCGAAGCCTCGCTTGCCCTCCGCGAAAAAGGCGAGAAAACGCGCCGCCTCCGCCGAGGCGAAGGCGCCCGAGGCCAGCGCGTCGGCCGCGAGCCGGCGAATGTCGCCGTTTTTCAAATACACCGCGCGGTAGGCCTCCTTGAGCTCGCGGATCGTCTCTCTCGGGAAGCCGCGCCGCTTAAGCCCCACGAG
>JBDLWD010000385.1:0-2707 GCA_039804465.1 Verrucomicrobiota bacterium
GCCCCTTCCCGCGTCGAATGGTTCCGCGCCAAACCCGGCCAGGGGATCAACTACGACTCCGTTCGCGACCGCCACGGACTCGCTTTCGATGTTCGCCTCGTGGTCGAGGCCCCGGGCGCGATCGTCACCGCCGAAACCGACGCCCTGCGCATCGAGGGCGCCACCGAACTGCGCCTGCTGCTCGACGCCCGCACCACGTTTCACCACGGCGATTCCGACGCCGTCGCCGCCGCCATCATCACTCGAGCCCGCTCGCGCCCCTGGGACGCTCTGCGCGCCGAGCACTGTGCCGACCACGCCGCGCTCTATGATCGCGTTCACCTCGAGCTGCCAGGCGCCGCCCCGGAGGTCGCCGCGCTCCCGACCGACGCCCGCCTCGCCCGCCGTTCATCCGGCGCCCCCGACCCCGGTCTCGACGCCCTGCTCTTCGACTACGGACGATATCTGCTCATCGCCAGCAGCCGACCCGGCAGCCAGCCCGCCAACCTGCAGGGCATCTGGAACCGCGACATGCAGCCGCCGTGGTGGTCGAACTACACCGTAAATATCAACACCGAGATGAACTACTGGCCGGCCGAGGTCTGCGGCCTGCCGGAACTGCACACTCCCCTTTTCGACTTCATCGACCGCCTGCGTATCCACGGAGCGGCGACGGCGCGCGAGCTCTACGGCTGCGGCGGCTGGTGCGCCCACCACCAGACCGACCTCTGGGCCGGCGCCACGCCCGGAGGCTTCACCGCCGGCACGCCCAACGAGGGCGCCTCCCGCTACGCGCTCTGGCCCATGGGCGGCGTCTGGCTCACCCGCCACCTCTGGGAACACTACGCCCACGGCGGCGATCTTGTTTTCCTTCGCGACCGCGCCTGGCCCGCCTTGCGCGGCGCGGCCGACTTCATCCTCGATTTCCTCGTAAAACGCCCGGATGGACGGCTCACCACCGCGCCATCCACTTCGCCGGAAAACTCCTTCCGTCTCGCCGACGGATTTCGCGCCGCCATCGCCACCGGCTCGACCATGGACCTGTCGCTCATCCGCGACCTCTTCACCCACTGTCTCGCCGCCTCCGCCGCCTTGGGCGCGCCCGACCCCGCCTTCGAAACCCGCCTGCGCGAGACCGTGGAACTCCTACCTCCCCTCGTCCCCACCGCATCGGGCCGCGTGCCGGAGTGGGACGCCGACTACGAGGAATGGGAGCCGCACCACCGCCACGTTTCCCACCTCTTCGGCCTGCACCCCGGCTCCGAGATCGACCCGGATCGCACGCCTGCGCTCGCCGCCGCCGCCCGGCGCACCCTCGACGCCCGCACCGACGCCAGCACCGGCTGGTCCCTGGCCTGGAAGATGAATTTCTGGGCCCGCCTCCGCGACGCCGACCGCGCCTACTCTCTCGTTAATCTGCTTTTCCACTCCGTCGATCCCTCCATCACGACCGTCGCCGAGGCCGGCGGACTCTACCCGAATCTCCTCTGCGCGCACCCGCCCTTCCAGATCGACGGCAACTTCGGCTACACCGCCGGCGTGGCCGAGCTGCTCCTTCAAAGCCACCAAAACCCCACCCCTCAGGTTTCAGGTCTCAGCCCCCAGGTTTTCCTTCTCCACCTGCTCCCCGCCCTCCCGTCCGCCTGGCCCGCCGGCTCGATCACCGGCCTGCGCGCCCGCGGTGGTTTCACAGTCGATATCATCTGGCGGGACGGCCGACTCCGCACGGCCCGTATCCGCTCAGATCGCGGCATTCCATTCCAGATTGTCTACGCGCACTTAGTTAAAACCCCTAAACTCTCTCCAGGAGATACTTGGGAATTCACACCCTAGCCTCTTTGCCCTCGGCGGCTTCGCCGACTTGGATGGATTGGCGTGAATTTTAATATTTCAAGCCATTGGCGACACTATCGATTTAATCCAAAAGTTGTCATACAACTTTTCTGTTACCGGATCTTGAGCCTGCGGAATACCCCAGAGAACCCCTCCTCGCCCCTAAACCCACCCTAAATGTTTCTTCGCGCATGAACTCAAAGCTACGTCTCCTAGCATCCTTTTTCGCCTTTCCGTTCGCCCCTCTAGCCGCGTCCCTCGCTGCCGAGCCCGCCGCCCAGTTCGGCGAGATGACCACCCTCGCCCAGTTCGGCGCCACCGGCGCAGGCAAATACAGCCCCACGGAGGCCGAGCGCCAGCGCGTCGCCTGGTTCCGCGAAGCCCGCTTCGGACTCTTCATGCATTGGGGCCTCTACTCCCACATGGCCGGTTACTGGAAAGGCCAGAAGGTCGTCGGTGGCGAGTGGGCGCTGAAACTCCAAAAGCTGCCCATCGAGGAATACCGCGAGCTCGCCAAGGAGTTCAACCCCGTGAAGTTCAACGCCGACGAGTGGGTGCTCCTGGCCAAGGCCGCCGGCATGAAATACATCGTCATCACGTCCAAGCACCACGACGGCTTCTCGATGTTTGATTCCGATGTCACCAGCTACGACATCGTCGACGCCACCCCCTTCAAGCGCGACCCGATGAAGGAACTAAAGGAGGCCTGCGACCGCCACGGCCTTAAGTTCGGCCTCTACTACTCCCACGCCCAAGATTGGAACGAACCCGACGGCTACGGCAACAACTGGTCCTGGCCCGGCTACCCGCGCAACATGGACAAATATCTCGACGAAAAGGCGATTCCGCAGATCCGCGAACTGTGCCTCAACTACCAGCCCGCGATCCTCTGGTT
>JBDLWD010000386.1:0-3515 GCA_039804465.1 Verrucomicrobiota bacterium
GCTTGCAGCGCGGGCGACTGGCGCGAGCGGTTTTTTTGCGGTGTGTGGTTTTTGATCTGTCGCCTTCCCAACGTCGCTTGGAGGCGAACCGGCAGCGATCGGGTTGGTGTCGATTTGTTTCGTCTTGTTCTCGGCCGGCGTTGGTTCGTCGGCTGAGGCCGTGGTTTCGTTGCCGTGGTATGTCCACCAGACGGCCGCAGCGATCGTGACGCCCAGCAGCGTCCAGACCAGCAGCCAGCGTTTGCGGCGCGAGGATGCGCTCGCGGGGGCGTCGGGCTTTTTCGACTGGGCGGCGGGGGCGTCGTCCGAAGGCGCCGGTGCGTCGGCGCGGGCGGGGGAGGGGCGTGAGACGCCCCAGCTGCGCACCATCCAGCCGAGATCCGTCAGCACGGCGTATTCGGCCAGGACCGAGTCAGGCGCATGACGCAGTGCGCCGAAGATCTGCTCAAACTCGTCGAGCAGGGCGGCCGCGGCCAGACCCTCGGGCAGGGAAGGGCGGCGGCGCAGATCCGTGGCCAGAAGATCCAGCGAGTCGCGCAAGCGAGATCGGAGGTCGTTCAAATCGGTGGCGCCGGGTTTTGCGGGCGTGGGGGAGGCGCGCCACTCCCATTCAATTTCGTCCACGCCTGTGTGCCGGTGGGGTGGGAGCAGCACCCAGCGAAAACTGGGCGCGAGCAAGGGCCAGAAGGCTTGCACGGGGCGTCCGGCCACGCGCCGCGCGGCGGCCTCCGGCTCCTTCGCGCGCCAGGTGGTTCGCTGGGCGCTCACGGCAAGGGCTCCTCCGGCGCGGAGAGCAGGGTGGAGAGTGGCCAGGTGTAGGCGCGCCCGGGCGCGAGCCGCACGGGTTCTCCGGTGGCGGCTTCGTCCGTCGTCGACGCCGTGGGGGCGGCGTCCGCCGGCGTTTGCCGGAGCCGGTAGATGCCCGACGGCACGGAGACCAGCCGCTCACCGCGCGGCGGTATCTCCCAGTCGCCGGCGACCGCGCCGTTTTCGGGCGCGAGCGCCACGCGCCAGTGAAAGTCGCTCAGGTTCTGAATCCGCACGCGGGCCGGCGCGGGCGGCGCGGTTTCACTTTGGTGCGCGCAGCCTAGGGCAAGCAGCGCCGCGGCCGCGCCGACGTGCGCGAGGCGCACCGCCGGCCGTGACGCGGGCGGAAAAAGGGGGGGCGGGCTGGGGCGCGACGGGCGCATCCAGTTTTCATATCGGCACAAACCGCCCGCGGGCTTAGCCGCATTTTGGGCTTTGCGCCGGCAGCGGGGCGCGCACCGTCGGCGGCTTATGCGCGAAATCTCCTCTGCTTACGGACGTGTCGTGGTCGGAGCCCAGGCCGAGCTTTTCGGCGAGGCCCTCAAGATCACCTTGGAAAGCCGCGCCGCCGCGCGCCCGGGCCGTTTTCTCTGGGCCCTGACCGGCGGGAGCACGCCGGCCGCTTTCTACAAATGGTGCGCCGAGACGCGCGCCCTGCCGGCCGATCTCGCCACGGAGACGCATTTCACGGTGAGCGATGAGCGCCACGTGCTGCTCAGCAGCCCCGACAGCAATTTCGGCAACGCCGAGCGCCAGCTCCTTTCACCGATTGGCGTGCCCACCGACCGCCGCCACCCGTGGATGGTGGCCTGGCCCGTGGCCGAGGCCGCGGAGGCCTACCGCCGGACGATGCTCATCCTCTCCGGTCCGGGTCGCGCCTACGATCTGTGTTTCCTTGGCATGGGCGACGACTGCCACACCGCTTCGCTCTTCCCCCACACTCCTCTGCTCGTGGATGACGGCGGCCTGCTCTTCGGCGGCCAGGAGGTGCCGGGCAAGGGCTGGCGCCTTACCATCACGCCCTCGGGTCTGCGCGCCTGCGGCAAGATCGTCGTCATGGCGTTGGGCGCGGGCAAAGCCGAGGCGCTGCACCGGGTGCACCGCGGTCCCTTCGAGCCGCAGTCCGTGCCTTCGCAGGTTTTGAAAAACTGCGCCGACCGCGTCGTGTGGCTCGTCGACGAGGCGGCCGCGGTGAAACTTTGAGCCGGCCGGCCCGCGGCGCCGCGGGCTCGTGATTGTTTGCCGAGGTTTGGCTTGGCGCGGCGCGGCCCGCGGGCGCATCGTTCGGCATGCGCATCGCCCTGCTCGCCGACATCCATGGCAACCTCCCCGCGCTGGAGGCCGCGCTTGCCGAGATCGCGACGCTGCGGCCTGACCGAGTGGTGGTGGCGGGAGACGTCGTGGACGGCGGGCCCGATTCCGGCGCGTGCTGGCGGAGGGTGAAGGCGCTGGGCTGCCCGGTCATACGCGGCAACCACGAGCGCTACGTCTTCGATTACGGCACGCCGCGCGCGGATCCGGCGTGGAGCTCGCCCCAGTTCGCGCCCCTGCGCTTCGCCCGCGCCGAGTTTTCGCCTCAGGAAATCGCCGAGCTCGCCGCCTTGCCGCCGCACTGGAGCGACGCCGCGCTGCCCGATCTGCTCGTCGTCCACGCCTCGCTACGCGGGGACAACGACTCCATCTTCCCCTACACGCCCGACGCGCAGATCGACCCGATGTTTCCCGGTATCGATCCTGCGGTGAGCCTCATCGTGCGCGGTCATAATCACGTGTGCTCCATGCGCGAGTGGGGCGCGCGCCGCATCGCCACCACCGGCAGCGTGGGCCTGCCCCAGGATGGCAACCCCGCGGCGCAGTTTCTCGTGCTTGAGCGCATGAGCGGGGGCTGGGCGGCGCGCCACCGCGCCGTGCGCTACGACGTCGGTGCCACGCTGCGCCGTTTCCGCGAGAGCGGCTACCTCGACAAGGCCGGCCCGCTCGGCCGTCTCTTTTACCGTGAGATGGAGACCGGCACGCACCAGATCGTGCCGTTCCTGCGCTTTTACGGCGCGGCGCGCGGGCGCGGGCTGCAATGGACGCTCGAGGAGACGCTGCGCCGTTTCCTCGACGCCGGCGCCTGAACAAGCAACCGCTGCGCCCGCCGCGATGGTTCAGCTTCGCACCGGTTCCAGCCGGCGCAGCGCCTCGGCCGGCCGGTTGAAGTTCGGCTCCAGGCGCAGGGCCTCGCGGTGGGCGGCGAGGGCGGCCTCTCGGTCCCCGCGCCGCTCGGCGATCAGCCCGAGGCGAAACCACACGCCCGCGTGGCTGGGCTCGCCGGGGCGTGGCACGCGCTCGAGCAGGCCGCGCAAGGCGCGCTCGCCCTCGTCGAGCCGCAGCCCGCTCTCCGCCACGGTGCGCCCAAAGTTGAACAACGCCGCGTAGTCGTCGGGCCTGGTGGCCAGGGCCGCGTCGCACGCGGCCAGCGCTTCGGGAAATTTCTTCTGCTCGACCAGGATCGAGGCCTGCCAGGCGGCCCCGCGCACCGGGTCGAGGCGAGCGATCGCGTCGGCGTGCGCGCGGGCCTTTTCCAAGCCGCCGCCCGCGATCGACGGGGCCTGCCGGTAAAAGTCCACCAAGCCCTCGCGGTAGGCGATGTTGTCCGGAGCGAGCTCAACGGCGCGCTCCATGATCTCTCGTCCGCGCCGGGCCAGCCGCAGAGCGCGCAAGCC
>JBDLWD010000387.1:0-4702 GCA_039804465.1 Verrucomicrobiota bacterium
CTTCTGGTAGGCCATCGATGCGTCGTAGATGGAGGTCTTGGCGCCGTCGGCGCCGAGGGTGTTGCCGCCCTCTTCGCCGCCGAGCATCAGATTCTTGATGCGCACGTTGGCGAAGGTGCCGCGGGTCATCACGCGGTCGTTGCCGCGGCGCGATCCGTAGGAGTTGAAGTCCTCGAAGGTCACGCCGTTCTCGAGGAGATACTTGCCGGCGGGCGAGCTCTTCTTGATGGCGCCGGCTGGCGAGATGTGGTCGGTCGTCACCGAGTCGCCGAAGATGCCGAGGGCCTTCGCGCCGGTGATGGGCTTGATCGAGCCGGGTGTGAGGGAGAAATTCGCGAAGAAGGGCGGCTCCTGGATGTAGGTCGAGGACGCGTCGAAGGAGTAGACGTTGCCCGTGGTGGACGGGATCTCGTTCCACTTCGGGTTCTGCGCGGCGAAGTCGGTGTAGAGCTTGCGGAAGACCTCGGGCTTGAGCGCGGCCTGGAGCTGGTCGCGGACCTCCTGGAGGGTGGGCCAGATGTCGCGCAGATAAACGGGCGAGCCATCCTTGCCGGCGCCGATGGGCTCGGCGGCGAGGTTGATGTCGACCCGGCCGGCGAGGGCGAAGGCGACTACGAGGGGAGGGGACATCAGGAAGTTGCTCTTGATGTTCTGGTGCACGCGGGCCTCGAAGTTGCGGTTGCCGGAGAGCACCGAGGCGGCCACGAGATCGTTCTTCACCACGGCTTCCTCGATCTTGGGGTCGAGCGGGCCGGAGTTGCCGATGCAGGTCGTGCAGCCGTAGCCAACGGTCTGGAAGCCGAGCTGGTCGAGGTAGGGCGCGAGACCGGTCTTCTCGAGGTAGTCGGTGACGACGCGCGAGCCGGGAGCGAGGGAGGACTTGACGAGCGGATTGACCTTCAGGCCCTTCGCCACGGCCTTCTTGGCGAGGAGGCCGGCGGCGAGCATGACGCTAGGGTTGGAGGTGTTGGTGCAGCTCGTGATGGCGGCGATGAGCACGCTGCCGTGGCCGAGCTTCTGGCCGTTGACCTCGGCGGTGACGGTGGAGAACTCCTCGGCCTTCTTGCCAAAGCCGTTTTCGGTGACGGGCTTTGCGAACGCGGTAGTGAACTCCTTCTTGAGCGCGTCGAGCTCGATGCGGTCCTGCGGGCGCTTGGGGCCGGCGACCGAGGGAACGACGGTGGAGAGGTCGAGCTCAAGCTCGGTCGAGTAGTCGATCTGGCCCTTCTGCGGGATGCCCCAGAGGTTCTGGGCCTTGTAGTAGGCCTCGTAGAGGGCCACGTGATCGTCGGGGCGGCCGGTGGCGCGCAGGTAGTTGGAGGACTCCGCGTCGATCGGGAAGAAGCCCATCGTGGCGCCGTATTCCGGGGCCATGTTGGCGATGGTGGCGCGGTCGACCACGGGCAGCGCGGCGGCGCCGGGGCCGTAGAACTCGACAAACTTGCCCACGACCTTCGCCTTGCGGAGCAACTGGGTGAGGGTGAGCGCGAGGTCGGTCGCGGTCACGCCCTCGCGGAGCGCGCCGGTGAGGTGCACGCCGACCACGTCGGGGGTAAGGAAGTAGACGGGCTGGCCGAGCATGCCGGCCTCGGCCTCGATGCCGCCCACGCCCCAGCCGACGATGCCGATGCCGTTGATCATCGTGGTGTGGGAGTCGGTGCCCACGAGCGTATCCGGATAATAGATACCGTTGCCGTCCTTGAGCACGCCCTTGGCGAGATACTCGAGGTTGACCTGGTGGACGATGCCGATGCCCGGGGGCACCACTTTGAAGGTGTCGAAGGCCTGCATGCCCCACTTGAGGAACTGGTAGCGCTCGCGGTTGCGGGAGAACTCGAGCTCGAGGTTCTTGGCGAGGGCGTCGGACGAGCCGGCGAAGTCGACCTGCACGGAGTGGTCGACCACGAGGTCGACGGGGACGAGCGGCTCGATGATCTTCGGGTTTTTGCCGAGCTTGGTCACGGCCGAGCGCATGGCGGCGAGATCGACGAGGAGCGGCACGCCGGTGAAGTCCTGGAGGACGATGCGGGCGACGACGAAGGGGATCTCCTCGGTGCGGGGCGCCTTGGCCTGCCAGGTGGCGAGATCACGCACGGCGCCCTCGGCGACGTGCTTGCCGTCGCAGTTGCGCAGGAGCGACTCGAGCACGAGGCGGATCGAGACGGGAAGACGGGAAACCTTGAAGCCGGCCTTCTCCAGCGCGGGCAGCGAATAGAAGGAATGCTCGGCGCCGTTGGCGGAGAATTTTTGGAGGGTATCGAAGGGATTCGGGAGGCTCATCGTGGTCGTTACGTTTTCTTATGAAGGTCGGATACGAAATCGCCCGCGCGGGTCAGGCGCGGGCGACGGGAAAGGTCGTGGGGCTTACTTGGCCAGGGCGGCCTTGACCGCCTCGAAGTTGGGCAGGTCCTTCGGGGTGGGCGTGCGCTCGGCGTATTTGATCACGCCGTCCTTGCCGATGACGAAGGCCGCGCGGGCGGAGGTGTCGCCGATGCCGGCGAGCGCGGGGAAGAGCACGTCGTAAGCCTTGGTGACGTCCTTGTTCAGATCGGAAACGATCGTGAGCTTGATCTTGTTCTGCGAGGCCCAGGCCTCTTGGGCGAAGGGACTGTCCACGCTGATGGCGATGACATTGGCCCCGAGGGAGGCATATTCGCCGAGTCCGGCGGTGATGTCGCACATCTCGGTGGTGCACACGCCCGTGAAGGCGAGGGGGAAGAACAGAAGCACGGTCTGCTTTTGGCCAAAGTTGGCCGAGAGGGTCACGTCGACGAGACCGTCGGCGTTTTTGGACTTGAGGGTGAAATCGGGGGCTTTGGAGCCGACAGCAAGGGCCATGGTGGTGGTTGGATTGATGGTTGGTAGAGGGGGCTTTGACTGCGCAGGTTGTCCGGCGCAAGTGATGCAAACGAGAATGTTTAGCTCCGCCGCGGCGCCCCGCAACCCGTTTTTGCCCGGTCTGCACAACCGCGCAGAACCGGGTGAGCGCATTGACATCAAAACTCCTCGCGGTAAGATTTGGGGTAACTCACTCCAGCTTTCTCCTTAAGGATTTCACACCCCCGAAGGGAGAAGATTTCACTCCATGCCCATCCCCTCCGCCTTGCCCGAATCTTCCGGTGGAAAAGACTTCGTAAAGCAGTCCAGCCTTTACCAGGAGTTTTTGGCCGAGCGTGAAGAGATTCTCCGCCACAAGTGGCTGGAATCCGAGCGACTGGGTTACGACATCGGATTCGAACGCGCCTTGCTGGACTGGATCCGCAAGCACCGCGACTGCTGGAGGGCGGCCCGTCGCGCCGAACAAGCCGGCCCGGCCTCCGGTTCCGAAACGAGGACCTCCGCGGCCGCCTCTCATTCGGTCCACTTCGCCACCAGCGAATCCTCCCGTTAGCGAGTGCTAGCGGCGCGAAATCATAAATCGCCCCATTGCACCACCACGGGGCGGTGGTCGCTGGCCAAGGCGGTGGCCTCGGAGTCCTCGATCCACGCCCGGGTGATCGCGTGACGCCACCCGTCGGCGACGAAGACATGGTCGAAGCGGGAATACAGCCCCTGGCTCGCGAAAGAATGGGTCCAGGCATGACCACGCGAATCCAAGGCGCTTACCCAGGAGGCGACCTTGAGCTTTCCCCGGCTCTCCATCGCCTCGAAAGCCCGGCTGCCGGGCAGGTCGTTGAAATCGCCCAACACCAAAAAACGCGCCTTCGACGGATCAGGGAAAACGCGCAGGATGCGGTCTCGCACCGCCTGCGCCTCGGCCACGCGCTGATCCTCGGCGAGCGGGTCGTCCCGATCGACCGCCAGGCGGCTTTTGAGGTGCAACACGAAGAGCGTGATCGCTCCCGACGCCCTCGGCACCTCGACCTGAAAAAGACCCCGGCGCACCGCTTCCGGCTCTTCGGCGCCGCGTCGTTTCGCCAGCAAATCCACGTGGCGCGTGATCGCCCCGAGCGGCACCCGGCTCAGCACCGCCAGCCCGCGATGCTCGTCCGCCGCCAGCATCGCCTCGCCGAAGGGATAATCCAGCCCCTCGGCCGCCAAGTCTCGGCGCAATTCGGACAGATAGCCCGGCCCGCCCATTTCCTGAAGCGCGATCACGTCCGCGCCGGTGGCCTTGATCACCTGACGCAAAGCGGTCTTTTCCGCCTCGGGCTTCGGATAATCCGGCCGAAACCCGTCGGGCGTGAGCCGGTCCGCCGAGGTGTAGTTTCTTGCGTTGTAGGTCGCCACCACGAGCGGTTGGGCAAAAGCGCCCGGAACGAGGTGCGCGCACAGCGCCCACGCCACGGCCGCCCCGACCAACAAGCTTCGCGCGCCCTGCCGCCGTCGGTTCATTTTTCCCCCATGAGCGCCCGCTCCCGCTCCACCAGCGCCGGGTGCGAGTAATACACCGCGCTGAACAAGGGGTGCGGCGTGAGGTTCACCAGGCTCTTGCCCGCGAGCTTGCGCAGCGCAGAGACGAGGGGACCCGGGCCGCCCATCGCCTCGCGTGCGAAAGCGTCGGCCTCGAACTCGTGCTTGCGCGACACGCGGTTGCCGATGGGCGCGAACCAGAAGGTCGCCAGCCCGCTGGTCAGCCCGAAGAGCAAAAACGCCGGGGCCAGCTCGCGGGCCGGAAAGCCGAACCAGGGGTTGAACCAGCCGCTTTTCGCCAGCCACGCCACTGCGAAAAATCCCGCGAATTGCAGCGCCGCCGAGGTCG
>JBDLWD010000388.1:0-5641 GCA_039804465.1 Verrucomicrobiota bacterium
TTCGACGACGGCGGCGCGTTCCTCGACGAGCTCCTTGTTGGTGATGGCGATGCGCTCTTTGCAGAAATCGCACATCTCGTAGCCGGGGATGACCTCGTATCTGCCGGGCGTGGTGGTGCGCACGGGCATGCCGGCCCACACATCCTGGTCGAAGCCGTAGAGGCCGTTGGCCTTGACCGCGACGGAGTGGATCTTGCCGGGGGTCATCAGGTCGCGCACGTGGTCGACAAGGGCGTTGGCGGCGGAGGCGGCCGAGGATGCGCCGCGGGCTGCGATGATGGCGGCGCCGCGCTTGCCGACGGTCTCAAGGAAGGGGCCCTTGAGCCAGGCATGGTCGGTGATGACATCCGTGGCCTTCTTGCCGCCGATGGTGGCGTGGGCGAAGGAGGGAAACATGGTCGGGCTGTGGTTGCCGTAGATGAAGATGTCCTTCACCGCGGTGAGATCCACGCCGGCCTTCTTGGCGAGCTGGGTCTGGGCGCGGTTTTGGTCGAGGCGCACCATGGCGGTGAAACGATCGGCCGGGAGACGCTTGGCCTGCGAGGCGGCGATCATGCAGTTGGTGTTGGCGGGGTTGCCCACCACGGCGACGCGGGCGTCGTCGGCCGCCACGCGGTCGATGATCTGGCCCTGGCCGATGAAGATCTTGCCGTTGTCCTTGAGCAGGTCGGCGCGCTCCATGCCGGGTCCGCGGGGCTTGGCGCCGACGAGCAGGCACCAGTTGGCGTCCTTGAAGCCCACCTCGGGCTGGTCGGTCATGACGATGCCCTTGAGCAGCGGGAAGGCGCAGTCGTCGAGCTCCATGGCCACGCCCTCAAGCGCCTTCATCGCCTTCTCGAAGGGAGCCTCGATAAGCTGAAGGATGACAGGACGGTCCGGGCCAAACATGGCGCCGGAGGCGATGCGAAAGAGGAGGGAGTAACCGATTTGACCGGCGGCGCCGGTGACCGCGACGCGGATGGGGGAGGCTTGGGTGCTCATGGAGAAATTAGGGAAAACGATCTTAGGTTAAAAATGACGCCCTGGACACGCACGGATTGCGATTTTCAGGTCAAAATTACGCTCCGAAATCCCCAGGCGCGGCGATTGCAAACAATACGACCGAAGACTCAGGCGAAACGTGCGGCGAGACCGGCGTGCAGACCGCGAACGAGCTTTTCCGTCGTGGCCCAATCGATACACCCGTCGGTGATGCTGACTCCATACTGGAGCTTCTCCTTTGGTTGCGGGAAGGCCTGATTGCCGGCGCCGAGGTTGCTTTCGACCATCGCCCCCATGATGGAACGGTTCCCCGCCTGAATCTGCCCCAACAGGGCCTGAACCACGTCGGGCTGCAGCTCGGGTTTCTTGGAGGAGTTGTCGTGCGAGGCGTCGACGAGGATGGCTGCGGGCAGACCGGCCTTGGCCAGCATCTGCTCGGTCTCGGCGACATGCGCGGCCGAGAAGTTCGGGCCCTTCGCGCCGCCGCGGAGCACGATGTGGCAATCGCGGTTGCCGCTGGTGCGCACCGCCGCGGCCGCACCATCGAGGCCTATGCCCAGAAAAGTCTGGGGCTGAGCGGCGGCCTTGATGGCGTTGATGGCAACCTGGAGGCCGCCGTCAGTGCCGTTTTTGAAGCCGATCGGCATGGAAAGACCGGAGGCGAGCTGGCGGTGAGTCTGGGACTCGGTCGTGCGCGCGCCGATGGCGCCCCAGCAGACGAGATCGGCGATGTATTGCGGCGTGATCGGATCGAGGAACTCGGTCGCGGTCGGCAGACCAAGATCAAGCACCTCGCGCAGGAAGGAGCGTCCGAGGCGCAGACCGGCCGCGATGTCGTTGGTGCCGTCGAGATGGGGATCCATCACTAGACCCTTCCACCCGACTGTCGTCCGGGGTTTCTCAAAATAGACGCGCATCACCACCATCACGCGATCGGAAACCTCCTTGGCCAAGGCCGCCAGGCGTCGAGCGTAGTCGCGCCCCGCCTCCACATCGTGGATGGAGCAAGGACCGATGATGAGCAGGAAGCGACGATCATCCGTGAAGATCAGGCGCTGGATTTCGCGCCGCGCCGCCGTGATAAAATCGGCCTGCGCCTCGGTCTTGGGCTGCTCGGCAAGCAGTTGGGCGGGCGAGGGCAGAGGGCGGGTCTCGACGACGTTGATGTCGGAGGTCTTTTGCATGTCGTAAAGGGTCACCATGACCGGTTCGCATCCGTCAGGGCAAGCCCGCGCCGCGCGGAGGTTTGCCGGAGGGCCTCAACACGTAGGCAGATCGGCTTGTCTGGCATACGGGGGATTTGATCACGGGCCTGGTCCGATGGTGCTTATTATTGGCCTGTAAGTGCAGGAAGGGGGTTCGGAGAAATGCTATATTCACCGTCATGCAAGCAAGCGCCGTTCAATCTCGCGCGACACGGACTCCCTGTCGGTGCAAATCTGCTCGGCCCGTTTTGGTCCCACCTCTCGAATGAAAACCATCCTCTTCTGCGCCGCCTTGAGCTTCATATCCCCCGCCTCTTTTGCCTCAGGATTGCCAGTGCTATCGCCCAGTGTTGGCGAGGGCTTCCTCAATCCCTTGGGATTTCACGACGCCTCCCCGACTTTTTCCTGGAAACTACCACCGGGCGTCGGAAAGCAGACGGCCTTTCGCATAGAGGTGAAAGCCGGGGAAACCCGCTGGGACAGCGGTTGGGTTGAGTCGGATCAATCCACCTTCGTGCCGTATGGCGGGGCTCGTCTGACATCGCGGCAACAGGTGGAGTGGCGCGTGCGTTTCCGTGATGAGAAGGGCCGCGATTCCGGCTGGAATGAATGGTCCCGTTTTGAGCTGGGGCTTTTATCCGCGGCAGATTGGAAAGCGCGGTGGATCCGGCCGAGAGATACGACCGCCGCCGCAGGTGCGGACGGCATGGTGACCAGGGCGATCTATCGTTCAAAAGCCCATCCGGAGCGCGGCAAGGACGTCACCGCCTCCATACCCAAGTTTGCGTTTGTCGTGGGCAATGAACCTTTGGGAGGTGATCCCGCCCCGAACGAGCTCAAGGAACTGGTTCTTACCTACTCGATGAAGGGGTTCGAGAAGACCGAAGTTTATGGCGAAAACGAAGCCGTGTCCCTTCCGTTCGCCCAAGCTTTTGACGAGAAGGTGGGTATGTTGCGACGATCCTTCAATGTCGCAGGCGGGGTGACCAAGGCTCGCCTTTATGTGACCGCGCGCGGCCTCTTTGAAGTTGAGCTGAACGGACAAAGAATCGGGAACGACTACTTCGCCAACGGTTTTACCTCCTATCACAAAAATCTGGATACGTTAACCTACGATGTGACCGGCAAACTGCGCCGGGGGGAAAACAAGCTCCACGCCTTGCTAGGCAAGGGCTGGTATGCCGGACGACTTACCTGGGAGAAGGGTGCGCCTAAGGGGCGTTACGGGAACGACGCCGAATTGCTGTTGCAATTGGAACTCACGCACGAGGACGGCTCGGTCGTCACCGTCGTTTCGGATGGCGAGTGGGAGGGGACTTTCGACGGCCCGGTGCGGACCTCCAGCATATACGACGGTGAAGACTACGATGCGCGCAAAGTCGTCGAAAGCTGGACGCCGGTGGTGGTTAACGCCGACTTGGGTGCGCAGCGCCTCACGCCTAAGTCTTTCGCGCCGGTGCGGGCCACGGAAACCCTCGCGGTCAAGGCCATCACCGAGCCGGTGCCGGGGCGTTTCGTCTTTGATCTCGGGCAAAACATGGTCGGCTGGCCCAGGTTAAAGCTGCCGATGGAGAAAGACCAAAAGCTCACCATCCGTTTTGCCGAGATGCTGCAGTCGGACGGCACGCTTTACACCGACAACTACCGCAGCGCCAAGTCCACCGACACCTACACGGCGGCGGAAACAGGCGTGATTGAGTGGCGGCCGCACTTTACCTTCCACGGCTTCCGCTACGTGGAATTGTCCGGGTTCCCCGCCGGCACCAAACCGCAGAAGGACTGGGTGGAGGGTGTCGTGCTGCACTCCGATCTCGCTCGGACAGGGATATTCGAGTCTTCACACCCGAAGCTCAATCGACTGCAGAGCAACATCATTTGGGGCTGGCGCGGCAACTCACTGGATATTCCCACCGATTGCCCGCAGCGCGACGAGCGCCTCGGCTGGACGGGCGACGCGCAGGCCTTCTGCCCCACCGCGATGCTCAACTATGACGGCCTGGCGTTTTTCAAGCGCTGGCTCGGATCGATGCGCGACGACCAGTTGCCCGATGGTCGGATTCCGCACGTGATCCCGAATGTGCTCTCAAGTTCCGCCGCCGACAGCCCGGGGTGGATGGATGCCGCGACCATAATTCCCTGGGAGCTCTACATCCGCACCGGCGACACCGGGGTGCTGGAGGATAATTTCGCGACGATGGAAAAGTTGGTCGGCTGGTATCGCTCGCAATCGGTCAACGGCCTCATCCCCAAAATCGGCGGCTTTGGCGACTGGCTCCAGCCTCACACCAAAAATCAAAAAGGCGACACGCCGCTTCCTCTGCTTGGCACCGTTTTTTACGCCCACGGTGCGCGTATTCTGGCCGACACGGCCCGCGTGCTCAAACGCGACGCCGACGCCAAGCGTTACGACGAGGAAGCGGCGGCGGTGCGGCAGGCTTTTTTCGCCCACTATTTCGATGCCGGCGGAAAACTGATCAACGCGCCGGAGACGCAGACCGCATATGTTCTTTCGATCGCCCTTGATTTGATCCCGAGCGACGCGAAGGGAATGGTCGGCGCGCATCTCGTGCGTCTGGTAGTCGAGGCGGACGGCCACCTGCGCACTGGATTTTTGGGCACTCCCTACATCGCCCAGGCCTTGGACGCCGTCGGCCGGCCCGATCTCGCGTATGACCTGCTGTTCAAGGAGACTTATCCCTCGTGGTTTTATCCGATCAATCAGGGCGCGACGACCATGTGGGAACGTTGGAACAGCTACACCAAGGACAAAGGTTTCGGTCCGGTGTCCATGAATTCATTTAACCACTACGCTTACGGAGCCATAGGCCAGTGGCTGTATGAACGTGTCGCCGGCCTGTCCGTCGATCCCGCCCGCCCCGGTTACAAACACTTCTTTGTCCGCCCCCTCGTCGGCAAGCAGCTCGACTCGGCACGCGCCGAATTGAACACGCCTTACGGCAAGGCATCCAGCGCGTGGGTGAAAAATGCGGGCGGGGTCGTGATGGACATCGTGGTGCCGCCAAACACTTCCGCCACGATACTGTTTCCCGACGGTCGGGCGCCGGAGACGGTGCAGGCGGGCCGGTATCACTACGAATCCGTCCTCCCGTAGCTCGCCGCGCGGTCGAAGCGGTTGAAGGTTTCATTCGCGCTCCCATGCTTAAGGATAATGAAACGACTGCGCGTCGCCGAGTTTTTCCATGTGCCCGAGCTGCCGGTGGCGGTCGTGCTAATGCCCGCCCAAGGCGCATTTCCGCTCCATCGGCACGAGTTTGCCGAGTTGGTGATCGTGGCCGGGGGCAGCGCCTCGCATCTCACATCGCACGGATGCTATCCCATAGCGGCGGGCGATGTTTTCTTCATTCCCTCGGATCAGCCGCACGGCTTCGCCGAGGTTCACGGATTGAGTCTGTGCAATGTGCTTTTCATGCCATCCCGTCTTTCCCCTCCGCCCG
>JBDLWD010000389.1:0-3025 GCA_039804465.1 Verrucomicrobiota bacterium
GCCCCCTGACTAGAGCCATGCTGCGTCTGCTCCCGACCTTGCTTGGCGTCTGGGTCTTCTTCACCTGCGCCGTTTTCGCGGCCAATGACCCGGGAGGCGGCGCGGCCGGGGTCGGCGCGAATGTCACCCTGTCCTCCACCTCCACCACCGTCACCCTCGACAACGGCGTTATCAACGCGGTCATCAACAAGGCCTCCGGCAAGGTCACCAGCTACAAGCTCAACGGCACCCAGATGGTGGACCCCGCCAATCCCATCTACTACAGCATGGACGGGGGCGCGAGTTATGATCAGCCGAGCGGTTGCGTTTACTCGGTGACGACCCAGACCGCCGACATGGTGGACATCTCGTGCAAGCGCACGTGGAGCGCCACCGCCGGCTACAAGCACGTCTTCGACATCGATCTCCACTACGTGCTGCGCCGCGGCGACACCGGGCTCTACGCCTATGCCATCCTCGACCACCCGGCCTCCTATCCGGCCGCCACCGTCGGCGAGTGGCGCATCGTCTGGAAGCTCCCGCGCACCTCCACGACCTTCACCTTTGAGCGCGCCTACGTCGACGCGCTGCGCAACTGGGAGATGCCCTCCTACTACGACTACCAGCAGTCCTCGCCCACCTCCATAGGTGAGATCGTGAAGCTCAACACCGGCGTGCGCGCCGGCAAATACGACGGCAAGTATTCCTACGCCGCCCGCTACTTCGACATCGGGACCTGGGGCCACGCCAGCAACATCGCCAAAAAGGGCGTGTGGTTCGTCCTCGGCGGACACGACTACTTCAACGACGGCCCCACCAAGCAGGACCTTACCTCGTCCGAGAGCTACATCCTCATGCACTTTGGCCGGAACCACTACAACGCCTCCGGCATCAGCGTCGCCGCCGGCGAGGCCTGGCGGAAAATGTTCGGTCCCTTCCTGCTATATTGCAACGGCACTACGGCGACGAGCAACGCGGGCGACGCCCTCTGGGCCGATGCCAAGGCCCAGGTCGCCGCCGAGAAAGGCGCCTGGCCCTACTCGTGGCTCGTCAACTCCGATCATCCCGCCGCCAGCGGCCGCGGAACCGTGACCGGCAAACTGGTCATCAACGACCCCCTCAAGCCCGGCGTGAGCGGCGCCGGCGCCCTCGTCGGCCTCGCCGCCCCCGAGGACGTGGCCGGCAACTGGCAGTTCCAAAGCAAGGGCTACCAATACTGGGCCGTCGCCGACGCCTCGGGAAATTTTACCATCCCCGCCGTTCGCCCCGGCTCCTACACGCTCTATGCCTTCAACGACGGCGTGGTCGGCGAATACTCCAAGACCGCCGTCACCGTGACCGCCGGCGCCACCAACGCCCAGGGCACGCTCACGTGGGCCGTCTCCCACCCGGGATCTAGCATCGCGTGGGAAATCGGCACGCCCGATCGCACCGCGAAGGAGTTCCGCCACGGCAACGACTACTTCGAGCCCTTCCTCTGGAACGGTTTCTCGGCCGAGATGCCCAACCCGCTCGTTTACACCGTCGGCGTCAGCAACCCCGCCACCGATTGGAACTACGTCCACACCCTCTACGCCACCACCGATGCCAACGGCGTCACCACCACCGTCCCCTGGAATTGGAAGGTGAACTTCAACCTCCCCGCCATCCCCGCCAGCGGCAACGCCGTCCTCACCGTCGCCGTCGCGAGCTCCCACTACTCCCGTCTTTGGCTCACCCTCAACGACGAGCCGAATGCCTTCGCGCGCATTTCCCCGCCCGTCGACGGCGGCAACGCCCTTCTCCGCCAGGGCATCCACGCCAAATACTGCCGTGTCGATATCAGCATCCCGGTCTCCCGCCTAAAGGTCGGCGCCAACACCTTCACCTTCGGCTTCAGCGGTTCCGACCAGTCGACGCACGTGATGTATGATTACCTGCGTCTCGAGCTGCCGGCCTTCCCGCCGCCGCCGCCCTCCTCGGGCCGCACCGTCACCTGGAAGGGCGGCGCCACCTCCGCCGCCAACGCCTGGGACAACGGCTCCACCGCCGCCTGGACAGACTCCGCCACCCTCGCCACGACCGCCTTCGGCACCGGCGACAAGGTGGTGTTCGACGCCACCGGTTCCAACTCCACCGGCCTGACCCTTGCCGCCCCCGTCGAGCCTGAAAAAATCACCGTCTCCGGAACGAAAAGCTACACCCTGGCCGGTATCGGCGAGCTGCGCGGCCAGATGAGCCTGATCAAATCCGGCTCCGGCACGTTCACGCTGACGCCCGCCCCGCTCTCCCTCGCCGGCGGCGTCACCACCTCCGGCAGCCCGATCGTCACCGTCACCGGCACCGCGGGCGCGCTTCCCGGCCTGCTCATCAGCGGCGCAGGCATCCCCGCGGAAACCCGTATCCAGAGCGTGGATTCAGCCACCCAGCTCACCCTGTCCGCCAGCGCCACCGCGACCGGCTCCGCGCTCACCTTCACCGTCGGAGGAGTCCATTCCTTCGCCGGCACCACCACCATCACCGGCGGCGCGATCGCCTTCGGCAGCGACTCGGCCAACACCAACGGCCTCGGCACCAGCGATGTGAGCCTGCAGGGCGGCGCGCTAACCATGTATACGCGTTCCAACAACCCGGTTGGCAGCACCGGCTCCTGGAACATCGAGGTGCCGACCGGCTCCACCGGCACGCTCAACGCCGGGTGGCGCTGCACACTCGCCGGCAAACTCACCGGCGGCGGCGTTTTCAACTACGCTCTGCCTTCCGGCGCCGTTCGCGCCGACATCAAAGGCGACTGGTCTGGCTTCACCGGCCGGATAAACGCCACCGCGCCGGCCGCATCCACCGCCGATTTTCGCATGGCGCTAGACTATTCCTGGCCCGGCCTGCCTGCCGCCGCGCTCAACCTCGGCGCGGGCGTCACTGCTTACTACTCGGGCAACCTCAACTCCGGCCTCGGCACTTTCGTGGGCATAGGAGAGCTCACCGGCACGGGCCCTCTGAAGGGGGGCGCGATCGGCGGCCGCCAGATCACCTACCGTATCGGAAGTCTCGATACCGATGCTACCTA
>JBDLWD010000390.1:0-2926 GCA_039804465.1 Verrucomicrobiota bacterium
TGGTCGCGGCGTGGGCCTGCGCGGTCTGGGTCGGCGCCCGGGTGTGTGTCGCGGCGTCGTGCCCGGTGGAGGTCCGGGGGGCACCGTCCGAGCCCTGGCTGCGTGCGAGTCGAGCCATCAGTGAGGCGCTAACGACGGATCCGAGCGACTGCGATCGCATCGAGATCGACCTCGAACGGAGCACCGATGCCGCTCGGCTGATCTTCGTAACCCGCGATGGCCGGCGCGCCGAGCGTCGCCTTGCCAACCCCGACGAGCTGATGCCGACCGTGATGGCGCTGGGCGTCCGAGGGGCCAGCGAGAGCTCCACCCAGGCGCTCGAGGACGGTCCCGCGGCCCCGGCGCCCGCCGCTGACGCGGTGTCCCCGCTCGATTCGCCCCCCTCGGAGCCCGCGGCGGCGCCCGGCGAGGCACGAGCGCTCTTTGCGGTGCTCGGTGGAACCCGTGCTGGCGCGGGGCGCCTCGTGAGCCCCGTGCTCGGCGGTGCCGCCGCAATCGCTGTCGAACGCTGGGAGCTCGGAATCAACCTGGCGATCGAGCTGCAGTATTTCGATCTGCACCTCTCCGATGCGGATGGGCCGAGCTCCGCCGCGAGCGTTGGTGTGAGCGTCGGTCGGCGGGAACCTATCGCTGACGTCGAGCTCTTGTTTGGCGCCCGTTCGATGGTGGCCGCGGTCAATGACGAGAGTCAGAAGGACAGCGGTGAGCGCGGCAGCGCGGAGCTTCGGCTCGGTGCATACCTGGGAGCCGTCTGGTCTCGCCATTCGAGCTCGCGCTTCCGCGCGGACCTGGCGCTAGATGTCGTGCCGCACAAATCACTGGGTGCCATCGGCATCCCGGTCACTCCCTGGCTGGCCGTGAGCGCCTTGATGGGTGTGGAGTTCGGCGGACTATGACCGCGGCGCCGCGCATGTCCCGACAGGAGGAAAGCGACGCAGAGCTCGTCGTTGCCGTGGCGGCGGGCGACCTGCGCGCGCTCGGAGAGCTCTTCGATCGGCACGACCCCGCGTTGCGCCGTTACCTGCGTCGCATGGGGATACCGCGGGCGGACGTCGATGATCTGGTGCAAGCGACGTTTCTCGAGATCACACGGGCGGCGCCGAGCTTCGATGCTCGCCACGCCGGGCGGAGCTGGATCTTTGGTGTCGCGAGCATCATGCTGCGGCGCCATCGCCATTTCTTACGCCGGGCGGCGGCGCGCATCAGCGCCTGGGTCATGCCCGAGGCCGAGGTCGAGGGCACGCCCGCGGAGCTCTTCGAGCGCGCCGAAACCGAGCGGCGTTTTTCCCGCGCCTTCGCCGCGCTATCGGAGAAGAAGCGCGAAGCGTTCGTGCTCGTGACGCTGGAAGGCTTGAGCGGGGAAGAGGCAGCGCAGGCGCTCGGGGTGCCCGTCAATACCATCTGGACACGCCTGCATCACGCCCGCCTCGAGCTGCGCGCCGCCATCGACGTGGAGGAGTCATGAAGCGACCGGCGTGCACCCGCGCCTGGCAGGCCGAAGCCCTCGAAGACGGCAGGCTCTCGGGCGCCGAGCGCACCTCCTTCGAGCTGCACGCCGCTAGCTGTGCCGAGTGCGCGAGCGAGCTGCGAGCGTTCGTGCGTCTGCGTCAGAGCGCGGAGCGGCTGCCGGCGAGCACGCCGACCCCGCTCGAACACCGCCGCCAGCGGCAAGCGCTACTCCGGCGCGCGAGCGAGCTGTGTCAGCGTGCTCCGGTCCAGTCGCGGCGCCGAACGTTCGCGTTCGTGCTCTCCGGCGCGTTCCTGGCCGCCGTGTGCATCGGGTTCGGGTTACGAGCCTGGCGATCCGGCTCGGAAGCTTCCGCTGCGCTCGCCGCGCCGACGTACCGGCTCGATGCTTCACCGGGCGCGTCGTGGCAGACGCTCGAGGCGGGCGCGGCGCTTCGCCTACGGGTCGGGAGCGGGAGCTTCCTGCTCGCGGTCGATAAGCTCACTGCCGTGCAGCGCTTCGTGCTCGAGCTACCTGACGGTGAGCTCGAGGTGATCGGCACGCACTTCGGCGTGCGCGTCGAGCCCGAGGGAACGCGGCGCGTGGAGGTGACGGAGGGGCGCGTCGCTCTGCGCTTGCGCGACGCGCTGCCGATCTCGCTCGGGGCCGGAGAAAGCTGGACAGCCGAGCGCGAGGCAGCGCGAGCTGCGGCTCCTCCTCCCGTGCCTGCGGTGGAGCTGCCCTCCACCCAAGCACCAGCAGCTGCGGCGCCGAGCGAGCGGTCACTGGCCAGGGCGCGGCAAACGGCGCTGCCCGGGACGAAGCGAGCCCTCGAGCCGCCGTCGGGCGAGCAGGCAGCGACCGCAGCGCGCAATGACGATTTCGCACGCGCCATGGCGGCCTTTGGCGCGGGCGACTATGGGCAGGCAGAGCGGCTCTTTCAGGACTTTGAACGCCGGCACGCGGAGGATGCACGCCAGGAGGATTCGACGTTCCTGCGTGCCGTCGCACGCGCGCGCCGGGGTGATGCGGCGGGCGCACGAGCCACTGCGCGCCAGTACCTCGAACGCTATCCCAACGGCCTGCGGGCGCCGGAAGCGGAGCGACTGGCACGACCCAGGGAGGCAGCGGAAAGCCCGAAGACGGAGAGGTGAGCGAGCGCTGAGCGGCCTCGGCGTTCGGCTCAGAACACGCCGATGAGGTTCAATCCAAATGCATTGCCGTTGAACATCGGCAGCACGGTCACTGTCGAGCCCCCGCGCGCAGGACCGGATTCCGGCTCGGTGCGGAGCTCTCTATAGTAGAGCAAGGTGGGCAGCAGGTAGCCCGATGCGTAGCCCAGCAGATGGCCGACGAAGACGTCGGTCGCCCAGTGATTGTCGGAGGCGATGCGCATCACCCCCGTGAGCGCGGTGCCGAGGACGGCGGCCACGCAAGTACCCGTGTCCAAGGTGTCGTTTCCGTAGATCTGGAGCTGGG
>JBDLWD010000391.1:0-3848 GCA_039804465.1 Verrucomicrobiota bacterium
AGGGCGCCGGCGGCGGCCACGCCCCCGACATCATCCGCGTCTGCGGCGAGGCCAACGTCCTGCCCTCGTCGACCAACCCAACGCGCCCTTTCACCGTCAACACCATCGACGAGCATCTCGACATGCTCATGGTCTGCCACCACCTCGACAACAAGATCCCCGAGGACGTGGCCTTTGCCGAGTCGCGCATCCGTCCCGAGACCATCGCCGCCGAGGACCGCCTCCACGACCTCGGCGCCATCTCCATCACTTCTTCTGACTCGCAGGCCATGGGCCGCATCGGCGAGGTCATTCTCCGCACCTGGCAGACCGCGCACAAGATGAAGCTCCAGTTCGGCAAACTGGCGCACCCCTCGCACCCCGCCGCCGACAACTTCCGCGCCCTGCGTTACGTAGCCAAATACACCATCAATCCCGCCATAGCCCAGGGCATCGGCCACATCGTCGGCTCCCTCGAGGTGGGCAAACTCGCCGATCTCGTCCTCTTCAAGCCCGCCCTCTTTGGCGTGAAGCCCGAGCTCGTGCTCAAAGGCGGCTTCGTCGCCTGGGCCAATATGGGCGACCCCAATGCCTCCATCCCCACGCCCCAGCCCACCTTCTACCGTCCCATGTGGGGCGCGGCCGGCGGTGCGATTTCCGCCACCAGCCTCACCTTTGTCTCCCAGGCTTCGCTGCAACTCGGGCGCCTCGCCGATCTGGGCCTTCGCCGCCGGCTCGAGCCCGTCGTGAACTGCCGCAAGATCGGCAAGCGCGACATGGTGCTCAACGACGCCATGCCCGTGATCAAAGTCGACCCCGAGACCTACCACGTCACCGCCGACGGCGAGCACCTCACCTGCGAACCGCTCGCCGTCCTGCCCATGGCGCAGCGTTATTTCCTGTTCTGAGCCTGCCGCCGCGGTTCGGTTCTCGTTTGCATGATTCTGGTCTCGGCTCCCGCAACCGCACCCGATCTCGCCCTGCTCGCCATCGAGCTGCGCGTGGATCGGCGCACGCTCGCGAAGCGTCTCTGGCGCGGAGTCGCGGCCGACGGCACCGAGTTTGGTTTCCAGCTTTCGCGACCCCTTCAATCGGGCGAAACGGTGCACCAGACCTCGGCCGCTCGCTACGTCGTCGTC
Source organism: Verrucomicrobiota bacterium (assembly GCA_039804465.1). GTDB lineage: Bacteria > Verrucomicrobiota > Verrucomicrobiia > Opitutales > Opitutaceae > IMCC26134_A. The sequence goes on from JBDLWD010000391.1 coordinate 1,119, forward strand.
CAGGAGCCCGAGCCCGTCCTCGAAATTCCGCTTGCCGGTCTTCCTGCCTCCGCTGTCGCCGGGGTGGGGTGGGCGGTGGGCAACCTTCATCTCGATCTCAGTTCGGAGGCCACGCGCCTGCTCGCGCCCGACGAACCCGCCGCGCGCCGTCTCCTCGAGCGTATCCAGATCCCTTTCACGCCCACCACCGCCGTGTTTCGCCCCGGTCGCTTCAAACGCAGCGTCACCACGCCCCTCGTCGATGAGCTCGGCCCCAGCCACAAGCACTGACGCCGCCTGGCTCGTAGGCCTCTTGCAGGCCGGCGACTCTTTCTATCCCACCGGCGGCTACGCCCACTCCTTCGGCCTCGAAGGTCTCGCCGAACTTGGTGTTGTCCGCGATCGAGAGACGCTCGCCGCTTTTTTCCGCCTCTCCGTCCTGCCCACGCTCCGGCACGCGGAGTTGCCATTGGCCGCGCATGCCTACGCCGCGCTCGAACCCGCTGCTCCCGATTGGGCGCGGATCGCCGAGCTCTGCACGCTCGCCCACGCGCTCAAGAGCCCGCGCGAGCTCCGCGTCGCCACGGAAAAAATCGGCCGCCAGCGCGCCGAGCTTGCCGCACGCCTCCACGCACACCCGCTCGGCGCCGACTACCTCGCCCGCGCCGAGGCGAATGGCTGGCCGCACTCCACCGCCGTCTCCGCCGCGCTCGAGGGCCGCATCCTCGGCGCCCCGCGCGACGCCGTGCTTGCCGGCATCTGCTACTCCACGCTCTCCGCGACGCTGGCAGCCGCCATGAAGCTGCTTCGCATCGGCCAAAACGCCGGTCAGTCCGTGCTAACCGAGGCCTTGTCGCAGGCGCCCGCCATCATCGCCGCCGCGGCCGAGGTTCCCCTCGACGAAATCGGCTGGTTCAACCCCTGGCTCGATATCGCCAGCGCCCGCCACGAAACCGCCGACGCAAGAATGTTTATTTCCTGATTTTTACCACGAAGCAAACGGAGGAACACGGAGAGAAATCCAAGTTCAGACCTCGGTTCTCCCTATCTCTGTGCCCTCCGTGTTCTCCATGCTTAATTCTTCCCTTATCTTCATCTCATGAATCGTCCCCCTCGCATCGGCATCGGCGGCCCTGTCGGCTCCGGAAAAACCATGCTTTGCCTCAAGCTCTGCCAGAAGCTGCGCGAGCGCTACTCGATGGGCGTAGTCACCAACGACATCTACTGCTCCGAGGACGCCGAGTTTCTCATCCGCCACAGCGCCCTTCCCGCCGAGCGTATCCGCGGCGTGGAGACGGGGGGGTGTCCTCATACCGCCATCCGCGACGACACCACTATGAACGAGCAGGCCTGCCAGGCCCTCGAAAAACAGTTCTCCGACCTTCAGCTCGTGCTCGTCGAGAGCGGCGGCGACAATCTAACCGCGACCTTCTCCCCCGAGCTGGTCGACGCCTTCATTTACGTGATCGACGTCGCCGAGGGCGAAAAAATCCCCCGCAAGGGCGGCCCCGCCATCCGCCACAGCGATCTGCTCATCATCAACAAAATCGACCTCGCCCCGCTTGTCGGCGCCGATTTGTCCGTCATGGATCGCGACGCCAAGGTGCAGCGCGGCCCGCGCCCCTTCCTCTTCTGCGACCTCAAGCGCGAGCACAACCTCGACCAGGTCATCGCCTGGATCGAGCAACAGGTTCTTTTCGCCACCACGCCCCGCGCCTGAGCGATGGCCGAATTTCACGGACAACTTTCGCTCCGCGCCGCCGCGCGTCCCGAGGACGGCGTAACCACGCTCGCCGCGCAGTCGTTTCGTGCGCCTTTTCACCTCAGCAAGCCCTACTGGGACGCCGATACGCGAACCTTGCTTGTCCAAGTGGTCAACCCCACCGCCGGCATCCTCTCCGGCGACCGGCTCGAATCCGCCGTCGAGGTCGAGGCCGGCGCCGCCGTCCTGCTCACCACGCCCAGCGCGAGCCGCGTATTCCGCATGCGCTCCGGCGAAGCGCGTTCCACCCAGTCTTTCCGCGTCGCCGCCGGCGCGTGGCTGGAGGTTCTCCCTGAGCCGCTCGTCCCGCACCGGGGCAGTGTTTTCCAGCAGCGCACCGTCCTCGAGGTTGAGCCCGGCGGCTCCGCGTTTTACGCCGACCTGCTTTTCCCCGGTCGAATCGCCCACGGAGAAACCTGGGGCTGGAAGCGACTGGTCCTCGAACTTGAGGTCCGGGCCGGATCATCGCTTGTTCTGCGCGAGCGCTTGGACCAATCCGCCGAGAATCTCCGGGCTCTTGCCGGCCTTGCCGGAACCGGCGACTCCGCCTGCTTCGGCAATGCCGTTTTTATCGCGCCCGAACTACCTGAGACGCCCGCTTGGCGGCAAGATTTGCATGGGCTCCAAACAGACGGTGTATGGATCGGTGCGAGCCCGCTTCACACCGGCTCCGGTTGGAGTATCAAGTTTGTCGCTCCCGACAGTATTTTGCTGCGACGCACACTCGCCGACATTCGCCGCGTGCTCACAAAAAGCGCGCCGCACCTCGGGTGCGACGCGCGAAAGTTGTAACGTCTTTGCCCGTCCAGGCCCGACTCAACGTTTGGTCTCCTTGCGGTTGGAGCGGAAGTAACGCCACGCAAGCGTTGCCACGATGCCCGCGGCTGCGGCGGGAAGCAGATGGTAGGGGCTCGTAAGGTAATGAACGAGGTCGGCGGTGAAGTCCCAGCTCAGGCCGCCGTGGTCGCCGTCATGCCCGGGGTGGGCCA
>JBDLWD010000392.1:0-3383 GCA_039804465.1 Verrucomicrobiota bacterium
AGGTGCGAAGAATGTCGGCCTCGAAGGCGGGGGCCTTGGTTTTGTATTCGTTTTTCCAGTCGGCCTGGACGCCGAGGCGTTTGAAGGAGGCGGTCTGTTTGGTGATCCAGCTCTCGGCGAAGGCGTCGCAGCGGGCGCGGAGCTCGGCGGTGGAGAGTTGCTGGCCGGAGGCTTGGATTTCCTTGGCGACCTTTTGCTCGATGGGAAGGCCGTGACAATCCCAGCCGGGGACGTAGGGAGTGCGGAAACCGCGCAGCGATTTGTAACGAAGCGTGATGTCCTTGAGCGACTTGTTCAGAGCGGTGCCGATATGGACGTCGCCATTGGTGAAGGGGGGGCCGTCGTGGAGGACGAAAGCGGTCTGGCCGGCGCGCTTTTGCTGGATGGACTCGTAGAGCTTCAGCTTCTCCCAGGCAGCGAGGCGGAGTGGCTCGCGTTTAGGCAGGTCCCCGCGCATGGGGAAATCGGTCTTGGGGAGGCTGAGGGTGTGCTTAAGGTCGGTCGCCATGCCGTTGTAAAAGGGCGCGGCAGGCTAGGTGGGAGGGGGGGCGAGTCAAGGGCATCGGGCGGGCCGCGCGGAATTGCCACAAATACCCCGGGTGGGGGTGGCGGGCAAAACAGGAGAGGCTGGCCGGCCAAACCGCCCCTTTTCAGGTCAAGGCGGCTCGGGCGAGGCGTTCTCCGGCGGCGAGGCAGGCGGGCAGGCCTATGCCGTCCCGCACCGGTCCGCCGATATGAAGGCCGGGGTGGCGGCTTTCGGCGGCGGCGATGACGTCGAGGTGCGCGTCGTGGTTTAGCAGGTATTGCGGAATAGCCCGGGGCCAGACGGTGCGGCGCACGAAGACCGGATCGGCGCTTACCCCTAAAAGCTCGGCGAGTTCGCGCTGCACCAAGGGGAGCTGATAGTCGAGCGGGTGGAGGGCGAGATCTCCGTGGCGGGCGCCGCCGATCATGACGGTCATGGCGACGTGGGACTCCGGGGTGCGGCCGGGAAAGAGGGTTGAATTGAACAAAACACCCAGGATGGAGCGTTTTTCGACCGAAGGCATGAGGGCGCCGAAGCCATCGAGGGGGTGCGCGACGTCGGTCCGGCGAAAGCCGAGGAAAAGCGCGGTCACGGAGGGGTGCTCGATGTGGTCGAGCGAGGAGATCGAGGTGGTGGCGCCGGGGGCGCCGATGGCCAGGCGGGCCAGCGCGGGCGCGGGGAGGGCGAGCAGGACGTGGGAAAAACGCTCTGCGGGCGAGGCGTCGAGAATCCAGCCGGCGCGTGACGGGCTGATCTGCCTCACCGCGGAGCCAAGGCGCAGTGTTCGCGAAGGCAGGGCCGCGGCGAGCGCATGCGGGAGAGTGGCGAGGCCGTCGGCGAAGCTGACGATGGGAGGCGGCCCGGGTTTTTCTCCCCGGGCGCGTTTGGCTTTGGCGGACGCGATTTGGGCGCGGAGGAGCGAGCCGTGCTCGCGCTCGGCCTTCCAAAGCGAGGGAAAGGAGTGGCGCGCGGATAGCTTGGCGGCGTCGCCCGCGTAGATTCCCGAGACGAAGGGATCCAAGGCGTAGTCCAGCAGTTCCTGACCGAAGTGCTCGCGGAAAAAGTCGGAAAGCGGCAGGTCGTGGAGGCGCGGATGGCGGCGTCGGAAAAACTCTTTAAAAACGCGAAACTTGGTGCGTTTGGAAAAGACGCTGGAAATAAAAAAATCCGGAGGCGAAACCGGCAGCGGACGGAGGCGCCCGTCGCGCAGGACGTAGCGATTTTTCGCCGCAGGCGAAGCCTCTTGGCGGACGGACGCCAAGCCAAGGGACTGAACAAGGGCGGAGACGGCGGGGGTTTCTTGAAGCGAGTTCGGACCGTTCTCGATCAGCCAGCCGTCGGGATGGCGTTCGCTTTGGATATTTCCTCCCGGCGCCGCGGCCGATTCGAACACCACCACGTCGCGTCCGGCGCGCATCAGATGCCAGGCAGCGGCGAGGCCGGTGATGCCGGCTCCCACGACGGCGACGGGCAAGGGCGATGATGAACGGTTAGCGACCACGGGGTAGCGAGCCTGACGCGGGTGATGGGCGCGATGTGGCGGTGTTTTTTACCGATTGGGCGAGCCGAAAGAAAAGGCGGCAGGACGGGCCGCCGTTCAGCGAAAGTTTACGACGGTATCGACCAAGGCCTGCATGCACTCGATTTTCGCGTCGGGCGTGATGCCGTGGCCGAGATTAAAAACATGACCGGGACGGCCGCGCATCGACTCCAGAAGGCGGGTGGCCTGGGATCGAACGATGCTGGGCGTGGTGGTCATGAGGACGGGGTCGAGATTGCCCTGAAGGGCGACGTTGCCCGGCAAGGCGGAGCGCACGGCGGCGAGGTCGGCGGTCCAGTCGACGCTGATGGCGCGCACGCCGGAGGCGGCCTGGGCGGCGAGGTGGGGCGCGGTGCCCTTGGCGTAGAGGATGACGGGGAAGCCGTCGGGCAGGGCGGCGACGAGGCGCCGGATCCATTGCAACGAGGCGGCCTCGTAGTCCGGACCGGCGAGAATGCCGCCCCAGCTGTCGAAGATCTGGATGGCGTCGGCGCCGGCCTCGATTTGCATGCGGAAGTAGGCGGCGAGGGCGGCGGTGAGTTTTTCCAGCAAGGCGTCGAAAGAGGCGCGCTCGGTGTAGAAAAGAAGCTTGGCGCGGGCGAAATCCTCGGAGCTGCCGCCCTCCAGCATGTAGGTGGCGAGGGTCCACGGCGATCCGCCGAAACCGAGCAGGGTATGGCCGGTGGTCGCCACCTCCTTCTTGAGCAGGCGGAGGGCGTCGCCGACGTAGGATAGCTTTTCCGGGACGGCCTCGGCGGGCGCGAGGGCGTCGATCTGGGCGCGCGTTTCCAAGCGATAACCCATCTGGATGCCGCCCGTGTCGCGGAAGGCGTAGGGCTGGCCGAGGGCCTCGGGGATTACGAGGATGTCGGAGAAGAGGATGGCGGCGTCGAGGCCGGGGAAGCGGCGGAGCGGCTGGAGGGTGACCTCGGTGGCGAGCTCTGGCGTGCGCACCATCTCGAGGAAGGACGACTTGGCCTTGAGCGCGCGGTATTCGGGAAGATAGCGGCCGGCCTGGCGCATGACCCAAATAGGCGGTCGGTCCAGTGGCTGGCAGGCGAGGGCGGCGAGGAAGCGGTCGCGATGAGTCATCAGATAAAGGGATAGAACCGCTAACAGGCGCCAAGGGGCGCCAAAGCGGATGAATTGTTTAAGCGGTCTTTAGCGAAGTTTGGCGGTTTCAAAATCGGCCCAGTCGCGGGGCCGAAGGAAATCCGAGTGCAGGCGGTGTTCCTCGGTGCCGGGGGCCGGCGTGCGGCCGTAGTCCCAGCGGACGAGAGGAGGCAGGCTCATGAGGATGCTTTCGGTGCGCCCGCC
>JBDLWD010000393.1:0-3617 GCA_039804465.1 Verrucomicrobiota bacterium
AAAGCGGCGCGCAGCTTCGGACGCAGGGCGTCGTCGGCACGGGCTCGACGTTGGTTCGCGCCCGAGGCCGATGCGTGGCAGCCGCTGCGGGAAACCTCCAGCGTCTCGCACAAAAGCGTGAGGGGGATGCTCCATCTTCATCTTCCGAATCGCCCCGTATCGCCCGACAACGGGTTGCTGAAGATGCCCGCCGTTTTTTAGTATCTCGCAGTTAGCCTGCAGCTCCCGGTTTTCCTTGCGCAGCCTGCGAAACTCGGCCTCCCGGCTCTCCCGTGGAGGCGACGGCCGATACCCCGAAATGGGCGGCGGTCTGCTTAAGCGATTGGCCTATGCTCGCCATGTGGGCGATCACCTCGCGGTTATACTCTTCGGTGTAGGCTGGTTTGGTCTGTGGCACGTTAGCGGGTTCCTTTTAGGCTTTGCCGCGATTCCTGTCCAGCAAACGGGGGCGACCTCAATCGGGCAAAGCGCCCCACATGGGCTTTATGTTGCGGGCGATCCACTCCGTGCCGAGCACCGGATCGACGGATTTGAAGAAGCGCCGCACGGTGTCGTCACCCACCACCGACTCCATGCCGAAAAGCGCCGCGTTGGGGCTGGTGCGCTTCACCGGACAATCCGCCGCCAGCTTCTCGGCGATGCCGATATGCTGGGAGTAAGCCGCCCACGGCACCAACCCTCCGAACGGCGTCAACGCGTCCTCCGTCACCGACAAACGCATCCGACCTCCCGCCGTCGAAAACGTGAAATTTCCTTCACCCGCCGGGTGAAGCTCTTCTGGCTGCAATACCTCGTTCATGCTCATCTCTCCCAGCACGTTCCGTGTCAGACGTTCCGATCAACTGCGGAATTTAGGATGATGGCGCGGGCTCCGTCGCCAGCCTCAAAAACAGCCGCGACGTGGCCGTTAGCGGCGCGGTCGCGCGGTAGGTCAGCGTTTCCCGGCCTGCCTGCGTCGCCGTTGCGTGCAGCACCACTTCCCCGCCACCGCGTCTCCAGGTCTGGAGATCGTCAGAAATCTCCACCGCATAGTTCACGCCCGCGACGCCTCCCGCCGGACGCGAGAACGTGAGCGCGAGGAACTCCTCGCCCTCGACGCTTGTTTTTCCCGCAACGGGTGCGGCACCCGCACTCGCCGTCCGCGCATCCGTGCCAAGCGCGTATTCCAAGAGATTAGCCAGGCCGTCGCCATCCGCGTCGGCGCCCATGGAACCGATCGCGGGGTTGGATCGCTCCGCCGCAGAGAAGGTCGCGCCCAGCCACGCGTAGGCCGTGCCGGCGGCGCGCGGGGTCGCGAGCCGCATCACCGGGTCGGCGGCGTTGGTGGTGTCTATGACCACGCCTGAAAAGGGCCCGGGCGAAATATCGAAGAGAAACGCGAGCAGGGGGCCGAGCGCGTCCAGCATGCTGTCCGATACGGTTCCGCCGCCGGTCAGGCCGCCGAGCGCGCTGGAGTCTATGGTCACCGCGGGCACCAGCAGGTTCATGCCGAAGATGCCGTCGAGGCCCGCCACGTCGGCCACGAGCACGTCGACGTTTTCCCAGACAAGCACGGCGCCTTCGCGCGAAGCGACCGACAACCGGTCGAGGTTGAGGATGGGCACGACCAGCGACGAGCCGATGCCGCCAATCTCGGATTTGGGCCCGGTGTAGGTCGCCATGAAATCGGCGAGCGTGGCGTGTTGGGCGGGTATCAGCCCGATCGCCTTGGCCGCCGCGAAGCTCATGAAACTCGATCCCGCGCCCGTATCGAGCAGCCAGGTGCCGGTGGTGGTGAGTGCGCCTTCTTGGAGCACGAGACCGGGAACGAGCGGGTTTGCGTAATGCGAGGGCAGGACCTCGCCCAGCGGAGGTGTGGTGCCGATGAAATCGCTCAGCACCAGGGGGACGGTCGCCTGGGTCTCCGGCTCGGGCGCGCTTGGCGCCAGCAGGTGGGTTTCGAGACCCGCAAGCATATCGAGCGGACGGGGATCGAGGTAGAGCCGCCGCTGCCGGATCACCGGCATGCCCACGAGGTTTATCGGGTCCGCGCCGAGCAGCTCGTTGTATTCGCCCGTGCCGGTCTCCCGGCGCACCCAAAGGCCGAAGTTGCCATAGGCCTCGAACTCCGAGGGCAGAATCTCGCCCGTGGTGTCGAGTCCTCCGCTGCGCACCCAGATGCCGAGCGGGCGGGTGACGTCCCCGACTTCCGTGCCCCCGATGCCTATCTCCGTGAAAGAGCCGGTGAAATCCGCCGCGTTCAGATCCAGGTTGGCCTGCTCATAAAGCCCCGTCGCGTGCAGATGGCTTATGGCGAAGCCCGACGCGCCGGTGTCGACAAAGGCGGTCAGGAGCGCCGGCTGGCCGTTTTCGCCCAGGGGATTGTTCCAAGTAATGAAGGCGTTTCCCGCTGCGGGGTCCGAGACCAGCGCGTAAAGCCGGGGCTGGTCGATCGCGCTGGCGTTGATCTTTCCGTAGACGGGATCGGTCAGGATGATTTCTCCAGCTCCGGAAAGACACGGAGCCAGCAGGGGCAACCACACGAGACAACGGGGCAGGGGGCGGGGCACGGGCGCATCCTGCCATCTACCCCGAAACGAGACGAGTGAGATTCTCGCGGATGGCCCCCGGATTTCGGGCCGCCCAGATTTTCCCTTGCCAAGGCGGGCGCGGGTCTCTGCTTTCTCACGTTCCCACCATGCAAAAGACCAAGAAGTCCGTCGCCAAGCGCTTCAAGCTCACCGCCAAAGGTAAGCTCAAGCGTCGCACGCCCGGCTTCCGTCACTTGCTTGCCTCGAAGAGCACCAAGGCCAAGCGCCGTGCTACCAAGGACAAGCTCGTGGCCGAAGGCCATGCCGCGCCGCTGAAGCGTTGTCTGCCGTTCGGTCTGTAACTAGTAAACAGATCAACGACTAACTAAAACCAACCTGCCGGGTGAATCCTAACGAGACGACCCGCCGGTTCTAACCTAAAGGAAATACCAACATGCCTCGTGCAACCAATGCCGCCGCTTCCCGCCGTCGCCGGAAGAAGGTCCTCAACTACGCCAAGGGTTACTTTGGCAACAAGTCCAAGCTCTTCCGCTACGCGAAAGAGGCCGTCCACCACGCCTGGCTCTACGCCTTCCGTCATCGCCGCAAGAAGAAGTCCGACTTCCGCGGTCTCTGGATCGTGCGTCTGAACGCCGCCGCTCGCGCCAACGGCATCAGCTACAGCCGCCTCGTCGAGGGCCTCAAGGCCGCCAACATCGGTCTCGACCGCAAGGTCCTGTCCGACATCGCTATCCGCGATGAGGTCGCCTTTACCTCCTTGGTCTCCAAAGCCAAGGACGCGTTGAAGGCCAAGGCCGCCGCCAAGGCTGCCTAAGCGCCCAAATCAAACGCGAGCCCTGGACGGCTCGCCTCCCTTTCAGTCCCGGAGGACGGGCCTCTCACACGAGGCGCCGTCCTCTTTTTTTGCCCCTGATTTAGCCCGCGCAACCCACAGAATACACGGAAAGCAGACCAATCCAATAGACCCACGAAACACACGAAATGACACGAAAAGCCGGAGGTTTGGTTTTTGTGTCTTTTCGTGTGTTTCGTGGGCAACTCCTTCTGATTCTCCTTTCCTTGTCGTCCGTGTGTTCCGTGGGCGAC
>JBDLWD010000394.1:0-3786 GCA_039804465.1 Verrucomicrobiota bacterium
GATCACGATCACGCGTTCGCAGAGCGAGGTGATGTCGGCCATGTAGTGGCTCGTGAGCAGGATCGTCGTCTTGTAGCGGCGGTTGTAGCCGCGCAGGAATTCGCGCACGGCCTTCTGCGAGATGACGTCGAGGCCGATGGTGGGCTCGTCGAGGAAGAGCACGCGCGGGCGGTGGAGCAGGGCGGCGATGAGCTCCATCTTCATGCGTTCGCCGAGGGAGAGCTCGCGGACCATGGTGCCGAGCTTGCCCTCGACGCCGAGGAGGGCGACGAGCTCGTCGAGCGTCTCCTGATACTGGGCGCCGGTAAGGCCGTAGATGTGGCGGAGGAGGAGGAAACTTTCCTGGGCGGGAAGGTCCCACCACAGCTGGTTCTTCTGGCCGAGAACGAGGGCGAAGATGCGGCGGTAGGCGTTTTCGCGGCGGACGGGGTCGAAGCCGGCGACGCGGGCGCGGCCCGAGGTCGGGTGGATGAGGCCGGCCAGCATCTTGAGCGTGGTGGTCTTGCCGGCGCCGTTGGGGCCGAGGAAGCCGACGAACTCGCCCTCGGCGATGGAGAAGGTGATGTCCTTCGCCGCGGCGAGCTCCTCGAACTCGCGGTGGAAGAGCCCGCGCACGCCGGCCCAGAAGCCGGGCGGCTTTTTGTAGGTGCGGAAGACGCGGGTGAGGTTTTCGACTTCGATCATTGAACTGGGACGGAATTTTTTGACCGCTGAGGGGCGCGGATACTGGGAAAAATCAACGACGGATCACGTGTGGAGGCGACGCAACAGCGGACCTTTCTCATCCCTGCCCATGGCTAAAGACTGTCCGGCAAGCGGAGGGCCTTAGTCCGCTACGATATCGATCAATACACCGGTGGCGTTGTCCGCCCCGCCTTTGGCGAGCGCGTCGGCGATCAGCGCGCCGAGCACGATCGTGGTTTCGCCGGTTTGCCCGAGGCGCCGGGCGATCGCGGATTCGTCAAGCATGCGCGTGATGCCGTCCGAGCACACGAGAACGCGGTCGCCGGTCTGCAGGGGGAATTGGGATACCTGGACCTCCAGCGGCATGGGCTGGCCGATGCAGCGGGTAAGGGCGTTGCGATGGCGATCCTCGAGCTGGACGTCTTCGCCGCGCGCGCGCCTGACGATCACCTCCTGCTCGATCGTGTCGTCGGTGGTGAGCAGGCTGAGGCTGTTACCCCGAAAAAGGTAGCAGCGCGAATCCCCCACGCTGGCGACGCGCAGCACATCCCCAAGGACATGGGCTACGGTCAGCGTGGTGCCCATCCCGATGTCTGGCGCGAAGCGCTGCCCGAGTTGTATTACCTCGTGGTTGGCCAGCTGGAAAGCCTGGGGCAGGTCGAGGAGTTCGTCGCGCTCGGCGGCCCGGCGGGCTTGCCGCAGCAGAGTGGTCACGGCGAGCTGGGCGGCTTCGCCGCCGCCCGGAAGACCACCGATGCCATCGGCCACCGCGTAGAGCCGAAGATCGTCCGCGCACAAAAGGCGGTCTTCGTTTTCGGAGCGAACAAGCCCTATGTCGGTCTGGGCGGCGGTGGTCAGAGGCATGGAAGGGAGTAAGTTACCATGCCGGCGGTCGGCTTCAAGACCAGTCGCGTCTTTCTGGGGGAGAGGGCCGGCGCCTACCCTTACAAGTAGGGTTGGAAAACCTCGGCCCGGTTGAGCCGATTGAAACGAGTGTGGCGCGGCTGGGGCAGACAGGCGAGGAACTGGCGTCCGTAGGCTTTTTGCAGAATTCGGGAATCCAAAACCGTCACCACCCCTCGGTCGCGCTGGCTGCGAATGAGCCGCCCCACGCCCTGACGGAAAGTCATGAGCGCGTCGGGCAGGGTGATCTCGTTGAACGGATTCCCGCCGCGGGCGCGGACGTGCTCGGTGCGGGCCTCCAGCACGGGGTGGGTGGGCACCTGGAAAGGCAGGCGGGTGATGATGACCTGCGAAAGCGCGTCGCCCGGGACGTCGATGCCGGTCCAGAAGGACTCGGTGCCGAAGAGCACGCCATCGCCGGCCTCGCGCAGCATGCGGGCGAGGTCGGTGCGCGAGGCGTCGCGGCCCTGCATGAAAAACGGGCGGTGTGCGCCGCGGTAGATAGGCTCCACGATCTCGGCCACGCGCTGCATGTCGGCGTAGCTGGTGAAGAGCACAAGCGTGCCGCCGGCGGTGCGGCGGGTGCAAAAATCGATGTGGTCGGCGAGCACGTCGAGGGCGAGCTTGGCGTCTTCGCGGGTGGGCAGGGGCACGTCGGCGGCGAGGAAGACGCGCATATTGCGCGCGTAGTCGAAGGGCGAGTGCTGGATCTCGGCGCGCACGCGCGGTCCGCCGATACGGGCGAGGAAGGGCTGGATGTCCTCGGCGACGGCGAGCGTCGCGCTGGTGAAGACGACCGCGGTCTGGCGGTCGAGCAGCGCCTCCTTGAGCTGGGGGGCAATGTCTATCGGCGCGGAGCGGAGCGCGATCACGGTCTGGCGCCGGCCGGTGCGCTCCAGCCAGTAGACGTGCTGCTCGGGCTCGGCGAGGGAGAGGAATCGTTTCACGCCAAGCTGGGCGGTGCGGAGCTTGCCGGCCTGCTCGAGGAGCTCTTCGCGCTCGCGGCCCTCGTCGAATTTGTCGGCCCGGGTGCGCACCGCTTTTTGCAGCGCGAGCAGCGGGCCGTCGAGCCAGGCCTCGGCGCAGTTCTCGTGGCGGATGCGGACGATGGACTGGTTGAGCAGGTGGTTTTCCTGAAGAAAGGCGAAGAACTGGTGGTTGGCCTCGAGGGCGTCGGCCACGAGCTGGCGCTCCTCGGGCGAGCCGAGTTTTTGCAGGAGGCCGCGGCGGGTCTTGGGGTTGTAGAGATGGCGCAGCATGCGGTCGATGCCGTAGCTGCTGAGGCGGAGGCCGAAGTAGTCGGTGGCGACCTCGGGCACGGTGTGGGCCTCGTCGAGCACCACGAGGTCGTCGGGAAAGAGAACGCCCTTTTCGGCGGAGCCGTTGGCGGCGGCGCCGCCGGCCGCGATGTGGGCGAAGAGGAGCGAGTGGTTGACGATGATGAGCTGCGCGGCGCGGATGCGGGCCTTGGCGCGCTGGTAGGGGCACTTTTCGGGGTCGCAGTATTTGCGCGCGCAGGCCGAGGAGTCGGCGTTGACCAGTTCCCAGACGTCGGGGTTGGGCGGCGGAATTAGCTCGTGGCGAAGACCGTCGGTCGTGGTCTCGGCCCAGGCGGCGATGCGCTGGAGCTCGGCGTGCTCGGGGGTGGCGAAGAGCTCGTGCTTGTCTTTAAGCGCGGTGGCGAGGCGCGTGGCGCAGAGGTAGTTGCCCTTGCCGACCAGGACGGCGGATTTGAAGTCGGCGTAGCGTGCGGTGGCGGGATCGGCCTTGAACACGCGGCGGCAGAGCGGGATGTCTTTGCGGTCGAGTTGTTCCTGAAGCGCTATCGTGTGGGTGGAGACGATGAGCTGGCGCTGGTGGTCGACCGCGTGGATGAGCCCGGGTAGCAGGTAGGCGAGGGATTTGCCCACGCCGGTGCCGGCCTCGAAGACGAGCGGGGTGTCGTGCACGACCGCGTCGGCCACGGCGGAGGCCATGCGGGCCTGCTGGGGGCGGTGCTCGAGCTGGAGGGCGTTTTGCAGGATGCCGCCTTCGCCGAAGAGTTTGGCGGCGAGCGCGGGCGCGAGGGTGGGCGGCGGCGCGGGTGGGGCGTCGTCGTGGTCGGAGTCCGGCGGAAAGGGAGACGTGTCGTCGCGCAGGCCGATCATCGTTGGGACGCGGACCTTGGCGCGCCGAAGGCGAATGTCCAAGAATCAATGC
>JBDLWD010000395.1:0-2609 GCA_039804465.1 Verrucomicrobiota bacterium
CACCACGCCGTGGATGAAGTCGTGCTGGTGGGCGTGCGAAAGAAGCCACTCGGTCTCGACCTGCGACTGTCGAGCCTGCACCGATATCACGCCGTCCACGCCCGCAGCGGCGATTTCCGTCTGAAGGTCCTCCGGAAGAAAATCGCGGCGCAGCGCGCCCCAATCTGGTGGTATCCAGCCGTATTCCTCGTCGCTGTAGGTCCAGAAGTGGTGGTGCGAATCAATGACCGGCATAAGAGAGGCAGGGACTAAAGCTCGACGTGGATTTTTGTGACGGCCGCCGGATTGGCGGCCCAGGCGGCCAGAGCCTCGCCCGATTCGGCGAAAGGCACGGTCCGTGTGATGGTTTCCCCGACCGGGTAACGACCCGACTCGAGCAGGGCGACGACATCGCGAAAGTCGTCGCGCGTTGCATTTCGCGAGCCTAGGATATCGAGCTCCTTCATCACGAAAAACTTCGTTTCATACGAAACCGGCGCCTTGGCGTAGCCGATGTAGACTACGCGGCCTGCGAAGCAGACCTCGTCGACGCACGCGGTGAACGTGGCGGGCAGGCCTACGGCTTCGATGGCAACGTCGGGTCCGTGGCCGTCGGTGATCGCGAGTAGGCGCTCATGCAGGTTTTCCTTGGCCGAGTTAATCACGTGAGCGGCACCTGCTTTCTTTGCAACCTCCAGCTTCTTGTCTTCGACGTCCACCGCGATCACGGTGGCACCGCGGTGGAGCCCAGCACCGGCGATCGCGCCCAAGCCGACCATACCGCAGCCGAAAACGAGCACGGTGTCGCTCGCCGCCACGCGTCCGCGGGAGGCGGCGTGAAAGCCGACCGCGAGCGGTTCGACCAGCGCCAGTTCGCGGATTCCCAGACTCGCGGTTGGCACGAGCTTCTCCCAGGGCGCCACGATGTATTCGGTGAAGGCGCCGTCCTGCTGCACGCCTAGAGTCTGGTTGTGGCGGCAGGCGTTTACGCGCCCGGAACGACAAGAACTGCAACGACCGCAGGTGGTGTAGGGGAGAAGGGTGACTGCCTGGCCCAGGCGGTATTCGGCGGGGACTCCAGGTGAGACGGCCTCGATGGTGGCGGCGATCTCGTGACCGGGGATTCGGGGGAAGGTGACGAGCGGATTGCCCCCGCGAAACGTGTTGAGGTCGGAGCCGCAAAAGCCGAGGCGACGAACACGAAGCAGGACCTCGCCCTCCTTCGGGACGGGGCGCGTTTTTTCGCCGTAGGAAAACTGACCGGGCGCGTCGATGACTAGGGTCTTCATGCGAGGTTGGGGCGGATCAATTGTTTTCCGGACGACCCGAGGACCAGGTGACGTTGTGGACCGGCTCGAGTATTTTCAAGACGGCCTCCAGCAACTCGCGATCAAGCGGAGCCTCCGCGTCGGCGATGTTTTCCAGGACGCGTCTGGAGCTGGCGGTGCCGACGATGTGGGTGTGGATGTCGGGGTTCGCCATCGCGAACTGGAGGGCAAGACGTCCAAGGTCGGTTCCGCGTGAGCGGCAGAGTTGCGCGGCCTCGGCGCACTTTTGCTTGAGCGCCGCGGGAGCGGGGTGCCACTCGGGCGGACCCTCGTTGCTGAGCAGGCGCATCGCGAGGGGAGCGGAGTTGAAGATGCCGACGTTCTTTTCCTTCAGGTAGGGGAGGATGTCCGCCAGCGCGGTGTCGTTCAGGCAGTAGTGACAGTAGTTTTGAATCTGGTCGACCGCGACACGATCCATCACCTGGCGAAACAGTTTCACCGGCAGGCAGGTAATGCCGACGAAGCGCGCCTTGCCGGCCTTTTGCACCTCGCGAAGGGCAGGGATGGTTTCGGTGATGATCTGCTCAATGTCGCCGAACTCCATGTCGTGAACTTGGATGAAGTCGACGTGGTCCACGCCCAGCCGGGCGAGGCTTTCGTCGACGCATTTTTTTACGCGTGCGGCCGAAAAATCGAACTCCGCCTGTGTCTTGCCATGGCGTGCCACCTTTGTCGCCAAAACGTAGCGGTCGCGCCTCACGCCCTTGAGTGCCTTGCCCAGCACGATCTCGGCGGTGGTGCGTCCGTAATAGGGCGCGGTGTCGATCAAGTTTATTCCATGGTCGAGGGCGGTGTGCACCGAGCGTATGCCCTCGGCTTCGTCGATGGGACGAAATTCCGAGCCGAGGGAGGAACCGCCGTAGGCGAGGGCCGAGACTTTGACGCCGGTGGCGCCGAGAACACGATATTGCATGGGTGAAGGTGCAGGAAGAAAGCTTAGGCGGACTCGAGGATGAGATTTCCGTATTGGGTGGTGTCGCCGGTGCGAATCAGTCCTATGGCAAGAGGAACACGCTTCTTGAACCCGACATGCGGCTCGTAGGTGAGCGGCAGGCCCTCGAGCGCGGCGAGATGACGCGACAGACGCTCGGGCGAATTTGCGGCCTTGAACTCTTCGGCGGCAAAGACGCGCCCGATGACGAAATTAGGCCTGAGCGCGGCAATGACTTGGGCCACGGAGGGAATGTCGTCGACCAGGGATAAATCCACAGTCTCGATATCCGGCCAGAAGGGGAAGCCGCGGTCCGCGATTACCAAAGTGTTGGTGTGGCGCACTCGGGCTAGAAGGGAAAGCACGGCGGG
>JBDLWD010000396.1:0-5563 GCA_039804465.1 Verrucomicrobiota bacterium
TCATGCTGAACAGCGACAGCCGCAGCCACCCGGAGCAGCGGCGTCGCGTGGCGGCGCATCTGAGTGCCGCCCGTTCGGCGGGGGCGGCCGCCATTTTGTCCGGCGATTTCAATGTGCGCGACCACGTAGGCCTCGCGGCCGAATACGCGGCGGAGGGGTTCGCCACCGTCCAGGCCTCGCGTGTGACCTGGCGCCGCCAGCCCTACATCCTTGATCATATTTTTCACAATGCTCCGCTGCGCTGCGTGGCGCACGAAGTGACGCCCACGCCGGCAAGCGACCATCATGCCCTGACGGCGGATTTCGTCTGGGGAGATTGATGGTCTTTGGCCGAGTCGAGCGTAGTCTCCGGCCTGCGCCGTTCCTGGGAACGACGTGAAGCGGCTTGCGGGGCTGAGGGGGTAAACAAAAGGGCCGCGCGGCGACCAAATCTGAAAGCGCATTAGCGTGCGGCGTTGAATGCGGCGCCGCCCGGACCGCGCTCAGAACTCGGCGCGCACGCCGACGTAGAAGGTGCGGGGAGCGCCGGGATCGATGCCGGCGTTGGTCACCCGGCTGAAGTAGTTTTCGGCGAATACGTTGTTCACACCGGCGAGGGCGGTGAAGGGGGTGTTGGGCACGCGGGCCTCGGCGGTGAGATCCCACACCACGTAGGACGGCACGCGGCGGTCCGCGACGCGCGGGTCGGTGGACGCGAGGTTGGCGTTGGTGGTGTTGGCGTCGTCGGCGAAGGCGTCGTCCACGATGGTGCCGAGGAAGGCGACCTTGGCCGCGCCCTTCGGGGCCGAATAGACGAGTCCTGCGCGGATGAGGTGATCGGGCGCGTATTGCGGCGTCTTGCCGTGTCGGGGACCGGAGACGAACTCGGCGTCGAGGAGCATGGCGTTGGCGTAGACCTCGAGTTTGTGCGCGGAGGCGTGGCCGCCGATTGTCAGGAGGTCGTAGGCGGCGGCGAGCTCGGCGCCCTTGTGGATGGCGCGGCCGGAGTTGGAGACGAGGGTGGCGGTGGTGCCGATCTGGTTGTCGAAATCGAGCAGGAAGAGGCTCGCGTCGACCACGAGGCCGCGAATGGCCTCGGAGCGGGCGCCGACCTCGTATTGGAGGGCCTTGCTCTCGGCGAGATCGCCATCCACGGCCACGCCGTTGTTGGTCGGCACGGCCTGGGTGAAGATGACGGGGCGGTAGCTTTCGGAGAAGTTGGCGTAGGTCTGGGTCTTGGGCTCGACGTCGTAGGCGAGGCCGAGGCCGAAGAGCGGCACGGTGTCGGCGCGGTCGGCTCGCCCGAGGACGGGCTTGGAGACGTTTACGTTTTCCTTCACGCGCTGGCGGATGTTTTCCACGCGCACGCCGGGCGTGACGGAGAACTTGCCGAAGCGGAAGAGGTTTTCCGCAAACACGGGCGCGTAGGTGGTGCGGCGCTCGGCGTCGGTGCGCACCTGGGCGGGCAGGGCGTCGTTGGTGGTGTCGCGACTGTCGACGCGCGGGGAGTAGGCGTAGTAAACTTGACCGCCGACGGTGAAGACGTGGCGATCCTCGGGGCCCCAGTCCTGGCGGATGCGGCTGTCGACGCCGTAGTTTTTGAACTCTTGGTTCTCGATGTCGAACTGGTCGGCGAGGGTGGGCAGGGAGCCGAAGCCGGTGCCGGTGGCGGTGCGCTGGCGAATGCTGTAGCGGGTGTAGTCGACGGCCCAGAAGCGGGTGGAGAACTGGCCGTTTTGCAGGTCGCGCTCCCACGTGAGCGTCGCGGCGTCGCGTTCGAGCTCGAAGCGGTCGTTCAGGCGCGTGGCGGCGCTGGAGCCGGCGGCGAAATCGGCCGCGGTGAGGCCGCCGGGTTCGCCGTGTTCCTCCTGGTAGCTTTCGAGGGTGAGGAAGAGGCGGTTGGGGCCGGTCGCGTCGAGCGCGAGCTTAACGGAGCCGGCGTCGAGATGTGTGTCGCTGTTGTCCGAGCGGAAGCCGTCGGTTTCGCGATGGTTGAAGTAGCCGTAGTAGCCGACGCGGCCCGTGGTGCCGTCGAGGTGGGTGAAGGAGTTCCAAGTGTTGTCCTCGCCGAAGGTGTGCTCGGTGGATCCGGAGAGCGGGAGGTCGGTGCGCGGGCGGTGGGTGACGTAGTTGAGCGCGCCGCCGGGCTGGGGCCCATACATGAGGGCGGCGCCGCCTCGCACGAATTCGAGGCGATCCACGGTGTCGAGCGGCGGAACGTAGTAGGCCTCGGGGTAGCCGAACTGGTCGGCGTGGATGGGGATGCCGTCGGCGAGGACCTGGGTGAACTGCACCCGACCGGGGGGCAGGCCGCGATAGCCGATCGAGAGGAGCGGAGAGGTTTCCTCGCTGACGTAAAGGCCGGGGGTCAGGGCGAGGGCCTGGCGGTAGTTGCTATTGGCGATGTCGGGCAGGGCATCGAAGTCCAGCATGGTGGTCTTCTTGCCGGCGTTGACCTTGGTGCCCTGCACGTCGGGGAGGAAAGGGCCCTGCACGAAGTGGTCGTGCTCGGCCTCGGCCTCGACTTTCAGCGGATCGAGAGTGATCGCGGCCGCGGAGTAACCGGCGGCTGGCGCGGGTGCGGCTGGTGGGACCGTTTCCGCAGCGAACGACAGGGCGGGCAAGGAGGCGACCATGAGCTGAAGCAGAGCACGGGTGAGGAGGGGGTTCACGGTGGAACGAAGATGGAACATAGCGTAGCCTGAGATACTGAGACGCGTTCTCATGACGAGATTTATTTTGAGAAGTGGTCTCAGTATCAATATATTACTTTTGTAAAACGTTGATACTATGATGTAAGCAATGATACGCAAAAGGGATGAATGTGCGAGGCGGTCTCAGTTGGGTGCTAGGCATCGTATGCGATGGCGGCGCGCGGGGGAATCCTGTGGGTGCCGTGAGGGCGCTGAGGTGCCTTTAAACCCGCAAAAAGAAGCTGGTGAGAGACGATGAAATTTACACCGCGAGCAGGCGCCCCAGCGGGGCCAAGTGGTTCGGGCAACTGGAGCGATTTAGTCCGACGCCATCGGGGCGCGGTCGCAGCGCGGGCGGGGCCACCGGAGAGTCGCTCAGCGGTGCTATTATCCGCCCCTAGGGGTGTCGGCCGGGCCAGGGAGAGCGTCGCCCTGGGTTCGTTTGAGTTTGAAGAAAGCCTGGAGCAGTTCGCGGCATTCGGGTTCGAGAACGCCGCCCGGAGTGAGTTCGAGGCGATGATTTACGCGCGCGAGCTCGTTGAGGTTGGTGGCGCCGCCGAGGCAGCCCATCTTGGGGTCGGGCACCGCGTAGCAAACGCGTTTGAGCCGCGACATGAGCGTGGCGCCGCTGCACATGGGGCAGGGCTCCTTGGTCACGTAGAGCGTGCAGTTTTCCAAACGCCAGTCGCCGATGGCGGCGGCGGCCTGGGTGATGGCGAGCATCTCGGCGTGGGCGGTGGGGTCGTGGGCGGCTTCCACGGTGTTGTGCGCCATGGCGATGATCTCGCCGTCGCGCTCGATCACGCAGCCGATGGGCACTTCGTCGCGCCGCCAGGCGTCGATGGCCTGGTTGTAGGCCAGGGACATGAAGAACACGTCGTCGCGCACCAGTTGGGACGGAAAACGCTTCTCGAAAGGGCAGGGGGGAGGCGTGGGCGCGGGTTGGACCATTCGGAGGCGGGGGAGGAAAGCCTTGACTAGGCGGGCGGCCATGCGGCTTACAAGTGTCCTTTACGAATCCTCTCCGCATGACCCAACCCTTCCTCTCCGGCGTCCGCGCCAGCCTCTATGTCCGACGGTAAATCGATCGAAGTGGAGGGCACGATTGTCACCGTGCTGCCGGGAACGATGTTCAAGGTCCAGCTGGCCAACGGCCACGTTGTTCTTGCGCATATCTCGGGCAAGTTGCGGAAAAACTTCATCCGCATCTCCACCGGAGACCGGGTGAAGATGGAGATGAGCCCTTACGATCTGGAGAAGGCGCGCATTACCTACCGCGTGCGCGAGCAGAATCCTAATCCGCCTCCGGCCCCGCGCCGCCGCTACTGAGCGGTTTCGCCAAAGAAATGTTTTCCTAGACGCCCCGGACTTCGGGGCGTTTTTTGTTTTTCGATGCAGCCCGCAGATACCCCGCCGCCATCAGCCGCTTCTTCCGGTAAACGCGGCGTGAGCCGCGAGACGGGGAAGAAGTCCGAACGCCCCGCCGGGCGTCCGCCCAGCGCCCAGCTCAGGGGCAGGGCCGGAAAAAAGTCTCCGGTCCGCGCCGGAGTCGAGAAGCGCGCCATCGCGGAGGAGGCGTTGCCCGAGGCGATGCGCACGGCGATCGAGGATTTTGGCAACATGCTCACGCTCGAGCGCGGGCGCTCCGCCCACACGCTCGCCGGCTACGAAAGCGATTTGCGCCAGTGCGCCGCTTGGCTGGCCGCGCGCAAGGGCGTGCGCGACTGGCGCGACGTGACTGCGGCGCACGCCATGGACTGGCTGTATGCGCTGAGCGGCGACGGAGGGGCGAGCGCCAGCCTGGCCCGCAAGCTCTCGGCCCTGCGCGGACTGGCCCGGCATCTGGTGAGGGAGGAGACGCGACCTGACGATTTCACGGCGCTCTTGCAGGGTCCGAAGCGCGTCCGTCGCGTGCCCGGCATGCTGACGCGGGCCGAGGTCGAGCGGTTGCTGGCCGCGCCGCAGGGCGGGGACGCATTCGCGCTGCGCGACCGCGCGCTGCTGGAGTTGTTCTACTCCTCCGGTCTGCGCGTGTCGGAGCTCGCGGGTCTCGCGATCCAGCAAGTGGATCTGGACAACGGCTACCTGCGCGTCTTCGGCAAAGGCTCGAAGGAGCGGGTGGTGCCGGTGGGCGGGAGGGCGGTCGAGGCGTTGCGCGTCTATCTGGCGGCGGGGCGACCTGCTTTTGTGCGCGCGCGAACCGGCAGCGCGCTTTTTCTTAGCGAGCGCGGCGGGGCGCTGTCGCGAAAGACCCTTTGGGTGATCGTGCAAAAATATGCCGCCCGTGCCGGCCTTGATCGCGGCGTAAAGCCCCACCAGCTCCGGCACAGCTTTGCTTCCCACCTCCTCGGTGGCGGGGCAGACCTGCGCGCCATCCAAGAAATGCTCGGCCACGCCAACCTCGCCACCACGCAGATCTACACCGCGGTGGAGGAGAAGCGCCTGGTCGACCAGCACGCGCGGTTTCACCCGCGCAACCGGGGCTGAGCGCGGCTCTTGGAGCCACGGAGCGCAGCGACTCCTGCCCTGGCGCTGGTGAAACGGGTTTCGGTGACGCGCAGGGAAACGATCTTATCCCCACGGCGTAGGTTCGCCAGCCCGGCACGGTGCCGGATGTGCTGCCGCCCGAGGTCTGTTAACCGTGGAGCGCGGGGCAGAAGGGTTATCATGTTCATGCCAGCTTTAGTCGTCTGCCTGGCCGTGATCGTGCCAGCGAGGATACCGGCGCGGGCAAGGCGCTTTTCTCATCTCCGAGGTGGCCAACGGTCGGGCGAGGCCTTGGGCTACGCGTTCACGGTGCCCCTCTCCCCCGACAAACTCTCCGTCCTTTACCGCCAGCTTGCGCAGCAGCTGGCCGCAGGACTCACGCTGGCCCAAGCGTTGCGCGCGCC